>JAKBCC010000007.1 GCA_021808105.1 Planctomycetota bacterium | reverse complement strand
GCGGCGCAACGGGGTCGAGCATCCGGGAAATATCTCTTTCACACCAGACGGTGGTAAAGTTAAGCTTGGAGCATACAATATGCTCCAAAGGGCGACCAAGGCAGGCCCCACAGGAACCCCAAGATGAAACAACTAGCTACGTCCCCGTTTCGCTTCCGTGAGTGAACGGATTCATCGCGCAAAAGTTTGTCTTTTTTGCCGTGGCACTTGAGGGTGGTGGTTAAATACGCCGGAAAAGGCGGCGAGAAGCAGGGATGTGGATGGGTTAATGGAGTTGATTGAATGGCCAAATTGCAGCCTAAGGAAATTTTAGCGCAGCTCGACCAGATGGCGGTTACGGATGTATGTGGGTTCCCGATACTCGGCAACGTCAATACGGCGCTTGGTTCGTTATGCCTTGGTGCATTTTCCGACGGCACAGACTGGGCTATGTTCGTTGAGATACTGGCGCAGGGCTACTCGAGCGATGGAATGGACGGCCTGCGCGATAGCATCTATTCCTACGGAAGCTCAATTATTGGCAGTCTGGGGTGGTCGCGTGACGGGGTTTTGCTTGTCGCGGAGAAAGGCCCGTTCTGGCCGGAATTTGAATTTCGGGAGCACGATGGCAGCCCCATTTTCGCGCTGCGGGAGGGCGTAAAGGCGGTGCGGGTGCGCGGACGCGAAATAGCCGTTCCAAAATCGCCCGGGGAATACGGCGAAGTTGGTGTGCGCCTCGATTTTCCGCCTGATGTGCAGGTTCAAGAGTTTTTGCAGTGGCTTTCCGCCGCGCATAGCCCGGCCGTGTTCGAGCCCGACGAGGAACTTTTGACACGGCTGACAAAACCGCTCCCGCTCGTGCTTCGGCTTCATGAATGGTACCACCCCGTCATGCCTGACCGGGAGTTGCCCAGCCAGACGGAGACATTCCAGCAAATTGCGGAGGTCTTGGCGACCGGCGATCCGACAAAGTACAAGCCTACGCGCTCGCCGAATACAGATTGGAGAAATTGGCTCATTTGATAGGGAACCCATACCGGCCCCAACGATCTGTGAAGGAACGGTTACAGTGGTCACGGAAAAACGGTCGGCGATCAAGGCGGTTGGAAGAACACGTGGTCGCATTGGGTGAACAATTCCACCACCACGGCGGGCGTTACAGGCCACGGATTACAGCGGGTCGAGGAATCTGTGCAATTCGGGAAATCTGTGGATCGTTTTTCCGGCCCCGTTGTCCGTCCTCTGCTTTCCTCTGCTGCCAACTGTGGTGAATTTCCTTAATCAAAGACCGCGGATCAGAAATTCGGGACCCTCGACGATTTGTTCATTGATCATTGTTTATTGTGGCCGGCTCATGGCAACAAACTTAAGAATTCTTCAAGCGTCATACCGCTGGATCGCACAAGGCTTCGCAATGTGCCTTTGGCTACTTCACGGTGATCCGGAATCGACAGCGTTGCCGGGTGAGCGCTTTTAATTAAGATAATGTGACTTCCTCGCTGACGTGCCTGCTGCCAGCCGCCTTTACAGAAGGCCCGAACGACCTCGCGGCCACTGACTACCGGTAAAGGCGGCATCAGATCGTTACCTCAATTTGCCGCGTTTCCACAGTCAGCGGCATCCCCTGCTCCGCCCGCACTTCCAAACATGCCGCAATCGCCTCGCGGATATTGGCCAGTGCCTCGTCCCGGGTGTCCCCTTGGCTGACGCAACCGGGTATGGAGGGGCATTCGATCACCCATTTGCCGTCTTCGTCACGTTCTATCACTGCCATGAATTTCATACTGATTATTTTAACCTTTAAGGCCTGACCTGCCAAACGCTGCCAGACTCTCGTTGTTCTGTTGCCCTGCAACGTGTGAATCTACGATGACTGGAACGTTGACTGGTGTGGTGCAGGCGTCCTCGCCTGCTGTGGCCATGGATCTTGGGAATCAACGCAACAACTTTTCCAAGATCTGCTACTCCGTAGTTTCGGGGGACGAACTATGGCGGCGCAACGGGGTCGAGCATCCGGGAAATATCTCTTTCACACCAGACGGTGGTAAAGTTAAGCTTGGAGCATACAATATGCTCCAAAGGGCGACCAAGGCAGGCCCCACAGGAACCCCAAGATGAGATAATTAGCTACGTGCCCGTTTCGCTTTGATGAGGCTGGCGATATTCTTTAGGCGTTCGGAAATTTTATGCGATTTTCTACCATGGTCGGGAACTGGTGATGATCAATTTCAGGTTGCGGCGGTGGGTACGCGGTGGACCCGTGTTGGCGGTGTGGGTTGTATTCGTCGGAGCAACGGCCAATTCGGTGCGGGCTGCTACGTATGCACCGGTGAAAGCGCACGATACGCGGATGCTCAATATCGTGCGGCGGTATAGCATTCCCGTAATCGCGGGACAAAAAAATGTCGCCGCGCTTCCCGCCATGTTCAGCTTCTGGGGGGCCACCAATCAACAGATTATTCTAAAATCCAGTTTCAGTTACAGCGTTGCGCCGGATCGCATACGTATTACGGCCGACGATCTAGGAATGAAGCGCCGTAATTATGAACTGACGTGGAACGCACCCCGCACAAGCAAAATTGTTGTCACGCAAAAGCTGCTGGTAAAATTGCACTATGACGCCGTGCTGTATACATCAGCTTGGCTACCGTACGCCCCCAAAGTGCTGGCATCGTATAGGGTACAACTTCGAAAAACCAAAACCATCAATCCGGATAATCCGAGCTTAGGCCCGATCTGCAATAAAATTTTAGCGCGGACAAAATGGGCCCAGGAAGTGGTGCAATTGACCTGTGATTGGATCAATAACCACGTGACTTTCCAAAGCGGCGATTCCGCCTCATCCGATCAGACACTTCAAACGCGGCGCGGAAATTGCGAAGGCATGAGCCGCCTTGCCTGCGCTCTGCTGCGCCGGATGGGCATTCCCGCTTCCAAGGTGGATGTCAAATTCATTGGTGCCGACAGTGGCCACGCCTTTATTGAAGCTTATTTCCCCGATGCCGGCTGGGTATTTTATGATCCCACGAACCATCTGCATGGGTTTGAAAGCCTCGATTATCTGGCCGCCACAGGCTGGTCGTACCACGTAGCCAACTCGTCGGGATTTCATTGGTATACCGGCTATTTTTGTAAGGAAAAAGACGTTTCGCCCTACGATGACCGGCTGCAGTTGATGCGATACCCGATGCGGCGTGGGCCGAAGGCGACGGTCGCAGGTGCACACGTCTGGAATGATCCGACGCCGCGGAACGTGAAAGTGCGGCGCCAGTCAATTAGCGCCATGATCATGGATATGTCCGTCCCGCCGGGGGTAAGAAAATATTCTTCCGGTGCAGAACAGCCCGAAAAATCTGTGTCCACCATTCCCTCAGCGAAGCACTGATCCGCAGAAAATCGCAGCGTTCGCCCGTCGCTTCGCCCTTCGGCTCTCGCCAGAATGTGCTGCTGGCTATAGAATGCCGGTATGAAAGTCAGTTTGTTTGTTACTTGCCTCACCGATTTATTTGCTCCTGACGTGGGAATGGCGGTTGTTAAAACGCTGGAGCATTTCGGATGCAGCGTGGATTTCCCCACGGGCCAGACTTGCTGCGGCCAGCCGGCGTTTAATAATGGGTATCCTGCGGAAGCTCGGGCCTTAGCGGTTAAAATGATTGATGTCTTTCATGATGCGGACTATATCATCACGCCCTCGGGGTCATGCTGTGCCATGATACGGGATCATTACATTGAATTATTTCATGATGATCCGGATCAACGGAAACTCGCGGAGGATTTTGTCGCCCGGTGTTACGAATACGTGGAATTTCTGACCAAAATTTTGAAAGTTGATTTATCCACGCTTTCGCTGCCGGAAAATGAAACATTCACCTATCACTTCACGTGCCACTTGCGCGGTCTGGGAGCCACCGGAGAGCCGGCGATCCGATTGCTCAAGCAGCTTGGCGGGGCGCAATTTACGGCCCTGGAAAAGGCGGAACAGTGCTGTGGTTTTGGAGGCACGTTTGCTATTAAATATTCGGATATCAGCGGGGCCATGGTGCGCGATAAGGTGCAATGCGGCAGCAAAACCGGGGCACAAACCATGATTGTAAATGACGGCGGATGTGCCATGAACATCGGCGGTGCCTGCCACCGCATGGGTGCCTCATTTCGGGTCCAGCATATTGCGCAGATCATCGCCGCCGCTGTTGAGCACACCGCGAGGGCGTCATGAACAGCGTTAAGGAATCATCACCGCCGAAGCGCGGCTTATCGTTGCCGGTGTTTCATCCGGATTTCATGGCCGAGGCCCACGTGGCCTCCGCCGATGCGGTCCTTCATGCGGCACTGGATAATTCCGTAACCAAAAAAGATTATGGCCGCCGGAGCAGCTTGGCGGAACTGCCCGATGCGGATGGCCTGCGGCAACTGGCCGGCGATATAAAACGCCATACTCTGGATCATCTGGATTATTATCTGGAACTTCTGGAACGCAATGTTATCAAACATGGTGGGGCGGTCTATTTTGCCGCCACACGCGAAGAGGCCAACAGTCTGATTGTAGACATCGCCCATCGCACCGGCAGCAAGCTGGTGGTAAAAAGTAAAAGCATGGTCAGTGAAGAAACCGAGCTGAATGACGCCCTGATCGCGGCGGGTATTGAACCGCTGGAAACGGATCTCGGCGAGTTTATTTTGCAGGTGGATAACGATCATCCGACGCATATTGTCATGCCGGTCATTCATAAAAATGCCGCTGAAATCGGACGGATATTTGCCCGCTATTTCAAAACCCCCTTTACGGATAATCCGCAGGAACTCGCGGAAATGGCCCGCGTGTATCTGCGGAATCGCTTTAATCAGGCGGATATGGGCATCAGCGGTGTGAACTTTGCGGTGGCTGAAACCGGGTCGCTGGTGTTATGCACCAACGAAGGCAATGGCCGCATGTGTACTACCCGCCCGCGGATTCACGTGGCGCTGATGGGCATGGAAAAGGTTATTCCCGCCCTGGATGATCTGCCGGTGTTTCTCAAACTTCTGGCCCGGTCCGCATCCGGGCAGGCCTTAACGCAGTACACCAATATCATCACGGGCTGTCGGCGGCCCGGTGAGCATGACGGCCCGGAAGAGCTTCATTTAGTTATTATGGATAACGGACGATCCAAAATATTGGCCGGTGAATATCGTGACACGTTGCGCTGCATCCGCTGCGGCGCGTGCCTTAATGCATGTCCGATTTATCGCAAGGTGGGGGGACGGACGTATGGCAGCGTGTACCCGGGACCGATTGGCGCATTATTAACACCACTATTTAACGGGCTGGAAAATCATAAGCATCTGCCGCACGCATCGAGTTTATGCGGGGCGTGCTTTGAGGCCTGCCCGGTCAAAATCAATATCCCCGAGTTTCTCATCAAACTAAAAAGAGACCAGGTGCAGCAGGGTATTACCACGCGTTCGGAACGCACCGTCTTTAAACTATGGGCGTGGGGTTTGCGGCACGTCTGGAGCTATCGGTTGGGCCAGGTTGTCCAGCGGGTGTTGTTGCGCAGCATGGGAAGTAAAGATGGTTGGATAAAAAAACTGCCCGGCCCGGCCGCAGGCTGGACCGCCCAGAGAGATTTCCCCATACCTGCAAAGCATGATTTTCGCTACGTCTATAAGCAGTATCGCGCTGGTGAGAAACATGGAAAATAGCATGGCCTGGCGCGGCTTTGGAAGGTGATGATAACAATGGCACGTGATTCCCTGCGTAGTTCAGAGGGCAATTCCGCCAAGCGGCTGGAGTTTCTAGCTTCTGTGCGCCATGCCCTGGGCCACAGCGCAGCCGGTCCTGCACCCGCCCCTGATGCCCGGCCGGAAGTACGGGAAAAATTACTGCGGCAGGTTGCCGCCGGTGATCCGCGCCGGGTGGAGCGATGGATGCAGCAGGCCCGCGCAAACGGCATGACCGTTACGCGCACCAATTCCGAGGGGATAATTCCCGCCATTGATGAGCTTTTAGCGACTCGAAACGTAAAGTCGATCATGGTGAACATGGCAGATTTGCCTGAAGATTTAATCGCCGGCCATTTACAGGCCAAGGGGTATCGCATTGATCTCTGGACGGATCCAAATTGTGAAAAATTGGTATTTCAATGCGATGCGGGCATTACGGATTGCCGTTACGGCTTAGCGGATACCGGCGCGTTGATGGTATGGAGTGATCCCGGCTTTGGCCGCTCCACAACGCTGACGATTCCCCTGCATATTGTGCTGCTTCCAGCGGTACGGATTGTCGCTGATATGATCGACGCGCTGCCGCATGTGCTGCGCGATACCGGCGGGCGCATGGCGTCCAATGTGGTGATCATCAACGGTCCCAGTAAAACTGCGGATATCGAAATGAATCTGGTTACCGGCGTGCATGGCCCCAAGGATCTTTGCGTGATTGTTATTGATTAGAGCCATCCTCTTACCGGGGCACATTTTAGAAATGACACTTAGTAGTTGACGGCCAGGCAGCGGGGGCTGTAAGCTGCGTGATAAGTCGTGTCCTTGATATTTTATGTTGCTATCACAAGAAGTGTTTCATGCGCGATACTGTTTTGACGGTTCAGAGGGCAAGGGCGTGGCTGCGGGCGCTTAACCAAGTTGGCCTGATTGCAGTGTTGTCAGGCTTTTTTATGGTTTTGGCATTGCCGGGGGCGCGTGCAGTGGCGGCAACCGCACCTGTGCGCGGGACGGCTCCGATGGTCTGGAATAGCAAGCTGTATCATGCCATCCTGCGGAAGATTCACGCACCCACATTTCCGCATCGGTATTTTAACGTCACGAAGTATGGGGCCAAGGCGGATGGAACAACAGATTGTGAATTGGCCTTTAACCATGCCATTCATGCCTGCCATGCTGCCGGCGGTGGAACCGTGGTGGTGCCGAAGGGCACGTATGTGTGCAACGGTCCGATCACGCTGTTATCGAATGTCAATTTCCATCTCAACGGCGGATCGCAGATTAACTTCGGCTTCAATCCCCGCGATTATCTTACCGGCAAAGCATCTTTGAAAGGCTGCGTGCTGGTGCGCTATGAAGGGGTATGGTGCTACAATTATTCACCGCTCATTTACGCGTTCCGGCAAACCGATGTGGCGGTAACCGGCCTGGGTACATTTAACGCGCAGCGCAATAACCCCAATTCCACCTGGATTCACTGGTATGATTCCCAACTGAAACTCAAATGGAAAGACCGGTTAATTAACTGGGCGTATTCCGATCATCTCACAGCCATGCGCAAACGAATTTTTGGAACCGGATGGCATCTGATGCCGGAGTTCTGTGATTTTGAAGAGTGTCACAATATACTGGTGCGCGACGTCACGTTCACCAATACACCATTCTGGACCATTCATCCCTGCTTTTCCACCAATGTCATTATTGAGGGTGTGACGGTTTATAATCATGTCAAAAATATGGATGACGGAATTGATGTGGATTCCTGCGATGACACACTGATTCAAAATTGCTCCATCCGTAATGATGATGACAACATTGTCATCAAATCCGGCAGGAACGCCGATGCCTGGAGCGTCAATGGCGGCAGGCCGTCGGAAAATATTATTATCCGGCATAACTGGCTGTCGCATGATATTGGCTTTGGCAGTGAAATGTCCGGCGGAATAAAAAATGTCTTTGAACTGGATAATGAATTTGGCGCTTCCGCCAATATTATTTTTATGAAATGGGGCGGCGAACGCGGCGGATATATCAAACACATATATATACGTGGAATTACTGCCGACTCGGTACGCTGCCTGACCCAGCCCGCCATCGCCTGGGCCGGCGGATATTCACTGCCAAACGCGGGTTTTGTGCCCAAAATCTCCGATTGGGCGATCAGTAATGTGCATATTAATCGCATTGAATCCCCCGGCCCGGCGGCTATTGCTCTGGTAAATCTGGATCCATCTCCCATTGAACATGTGGTATTACGCAATATCACGATCGGCTCGGCCGGCACCAAATCACCGTTTGTCTGGCTGAAAAATGCGAGGCAAATCCATTTTGAGCACGTGGTTATCGCCGGGCAGACTATTCAACAGCTTCATGTCGCCGCGACATGCCGGGGTCAGGCGATCCTGCTTACTTGGAAGCCGTACCCTCAGGCCGTGCGGTATGTTATTTACCTGGGCAAAAAAAAGATCATAAAGATCAAAGGCGGCAAGACAGATCATGCGGACCTTCAATTGTCAGACAGAAAATATTCGGGCGATTATATCGGTCTGGGTGCTGTTCTGGCCAACGGTGCGGTGGTCATGCGGCAGGATGTGAAGTGGCCGGTAGCTCAACTGCCGGATATGAAGCGATTGTCGGTTTTGCTCGCGCAGGCGCAGTTTCTTTTGAAACAACTGGTTGCGCCGGTGCCGGTGGTGCCCATGCACTACACGCCGCGGCAGCGTGCCATATCCCATTTGTATTATTGCGTGCATTGCGCAGAACTGGTGCTGGGAAATTCTACTGCCACAGCTGACAACGTGAGGGTGGTCGATAAAATGTTATCCGGTGCTATGCAGGCGTTAAGCAAATAGGCAGATAGCTGCGGGTGCGCGCAGGCCCTTATACTTGCGGCTCCGCGCCCGTTACTTAGACACCTGGCCGCCGGCTGACTCAGTGTTACAAATGTACCGGCCCTCGTTCGTGCCGCAACTTGCCGGTCAGAACGGCTTCTACAGCTGCGGCCACGCCGGCCTGGCTTTGGGATCGCGTGACGTGTTTGGCGGCGCGCTGAATTTCCGGGGCGGCATTTCCCATCGCAAAGCTCAAGGTGGCATGACGCAGCATCGGCAAATCGTTGACATCATCCCCAATGGGTACCGCAAGGCTGCTGTCGATATTCAGCAGGGCACAAAGCCGCTGGATTCCAGTCCACTTATCGACATGTTGCGCAAAGACCTCAATGACATGGCATTCAAATGCGGGAGCACGTAATGCCAAAAATTTGATTCGCGATTCAAACCGCTGTGTCAGTTGCGCGGTAATGTCCGCACTCTGCGGCAAATCTACAACAATGCCCAGCCGTAATACGCACGCAAGGGTGTGGTCATCCGGATATTCGACAATTTGTGCCGCCATTCTGTTGCGTAGAAACCATTCTTCGGATGCGGCGTGAACCGGGCCGTGCTGCGTCATGATATAGCGCGGTCCGGGATTTTCCGGAGCATCTACCAGCAGCAGCACCGCATGGCCGAGATCACCGAAAAACGTGATAAGTTCCCTTACGACAACCGGGTCGATGGCTTGGCGGTGCAAGGTTGCGCCGGTGGCCAGATCACAAATCGCGGCCCCGGTAATAAATACACCCGGGCCGGACAGATTCAGCGGCTTAATAATATCAAGCGCTTCTCCAATACTGCGGCCCGTGCAGATGCTCACCGTAATCCCGGCTTCACGAGCCGCAGCCAGAGCGTCAATGTCCGCAGTGTTCAGCTTGTGGTCGCGGCTGATCAGCGTGCCATCCAGATCGCAAACAATCAGTTGATGGCCTGCGTTTAATCCGGTCTTTTTGTCAATGGTATTGGCGGGTGGTGAAAGTCTTGTCATGTTGGAAAGTGTAGACTAAAGGGTGCCGCCGAGTCAAAATCAATAATTAAGTTTTGGTAAGCAGCCCCCGGCGATTTAGCAAAACTGCCCGAAATCGGAATAATTCTGCTATACTTTTCGCCCGGTAAAGTTTTGAAAGGTGTATGAATGCACGTGCGTATTCTGGATGTCGGACAGTGTGGTTTTGATCACGCCGCCATCAATGATTTTCTTCAGCACATGATGCCCATGACGGTGGACGCGGCAGGCACAGCGCAAGAAACGGAAAAACTGCTGCAGGTCAACCGCTACAATCTGGTGCTGATCAATCGTATTCTCGACAGCGATGATTCCAGCGGCATTGACCTTATTAAACAACTCCGGCAAATTCCGAATTGCCCGCCGCTGATGCTGGTCAGCAACCTGCATGATGCCCAGGCCAAAGCTGTAGCCGCCGGTGCCTTGCAGGGATTCGGAAAGTCCACCATTCATTTGCCGCAGGTCGCGGAACATTTACGAGCGGTATTGGCCGCAGGCGAAACGCGGTAAGGGAGCGCGGCCAACAGTAAAAAAACATGTTTACCGGGATCCGGTGTGCGCGGATGAAGCGACCCCACTTTACTTCCGAAATTCCGGCGGCTATGCTCCCACCCAACGTATTTGCCGTCACGGGAGCTCGTGGATAGGCATTTACTCCGCTTGGCTGTTGATGATACTCGGTTGCGAAGGCAGCTATATAGGTACCGCAGGCGTCTCGCCTGTTTTTGTCGAGTTCCCGATGCAGGCAAGATGCCCGCGGTAAAACGGATTCCATCGCCGATCCGTCCCATTGGAAGGCGGTCGTAGTAAAGTTTTAAGGAGCGTTAACATGCCGCCATGGGATCGTTGGATTCCGGGGGTCTTATCCCGGGCACAAGTGACAGCGCTGATTGACGGAAAATCCCTGGAAAATTTCGATTCCAAGGCCTGTGACCACTCTTCAATCGACCTCCACGTCACGGGCGAAGCCTATTTGCTTACACAGGGCTCCGTTAAGCCATCGGGAAGCGACTACCTGCGGAGCTTGGAAGACCAAGGCCTTGTCACTAAATTAGAGGGCCGCGAAAAAGCCGGCGGATATGTTCTGGCACCACGAACAACTTATTTATTTCGACTAAAAGAGCGATTGGGTACAACGAACGAATTTAAATCTGCTGACTTCTACGGGCAGTCCACAGCAAAAAGCTCAATCGGGCGCTTGGATGTGCTGGCGCGCCTCATTGTCGACGGATCCCAACTTTATGAGGGGTTTACCCCGAACGCTCTTAAGGAGGGAAATGGTTGTCTCTTTCTGGAAGTAACGCCGATCACTTTTCCAATTATCGTGCACGAAGGTGATTCGCTTACCCAATTGCGATTCTTTATCGGGAAGCCAGAGGACTCGGAAATCCATGGCGAAACGATTTCTAAGGTATTACTACCCGATGGGAAATATTGCGACAGCATGCTAAGTGCTAACCTTAAGAACGTGAAAATAGCGGGAGAAGATGCCGTAGCTTTCCGCAGCCGCGAAGCCGGCGATCGTAGCCCGGTTGACCTGGCTGCTTCGAAGGCTCTCCCACCATCCGACTACTGGGAAATTGTCCCTTCGGATAAGAATCACCGGCTGCAGATTAGGGCAGGTTCTTTCTACATCATCCGTTCCTACGAAAAGATCGCAGTACCGAAGGGCGTGGCCGTATATTGCCGCGCTATTGACGAGTCAATTGGCGAAATTCGCATTCATTACGCCGGATTCGTCCATCCCTTTTTCAGGCTGGAGCGACAGGATGGCCAGACGGGCACGCCTCTAATCTTTGAGGTGCGCGGCCATGACTTGAATGTCAGCCTGAACCATAAGGAGAAAATGGCAAAGCTCACGTTCTATCGGATGTCTGAAGATGCAAGTGAAGAAAAAAAGGTTGTAGCAGCCGCAGGTGGATCAGCCACGTCAAAATCACCCTACATGGACCAGACGTTGCAATTGTCGAAACATTTTGGCCCATGGACGTGAAGCGGTACAATATTATCGCACCCTTGCGGCGATAAAAAGAAGGAAAATCATGCCGAATTGTTTATTTGCCAACTTGGCACAAGATATTACGATCTCCCGAGTGACCGCTGAAGAT
Source organism: Planctomycetota bacterium (assembly GCA_021808105.1). Lineage (GTDB taxonomy): Bacteria > Planctomycetota > Phycisphaerae > WQYP01 > WQYP01 > JAMDCX01. The sequence continues at coordinate 37,014 of JAKBCC010000007.1, read as the reverse complement.
GCAAAGAGGCGGACCGATCTTTGGCGCGATCTTCAGAACTTGGTAATTGAATGTGACGCCATGTACCCCAAGATTGATCAGTGGGTTGGGAAAACTGTAAGAGCTGGAATTCAGAGCGGCCAACGTTCCGGGTTTGTCGCCTATCACAACGGGATCCCGGTTGTTAGTTCCATAGTTAAGCGGGGACCGAATGCCAAGTTTTGTCACCTGAAAGTGAAAGAATCCCTCTGGGGATCCAATGTGGGTGAGTTCTTTTTCGCCCTAATGGTTATGGAAGTACGGGCCGAGGCTCAGCAGATACATTTTACCCTGCCGGAGAGTTTGTGGGAGGAAAAGAAGGCGTTCTTCTCGTCATTCGCATTCCGGGAGGTAGAGAAAAGCGGCAGGCAATACCGATTGTTTGATGACGAACTGCACTGTGTCGCATCAATTGATAATGTGTGGAAGACTGTTGTGAAAAAGCTGCCGAAGCTTACCGCGTCGCTGGAAATAAACGGATCATCACAAGACAGCGATCTTCTTATGAGCGTGCATCCCCGCTTCGCCGATTCCATTTTACGAGGCCGCAAAACCGTGGAAATTCGGAGATCCTTTTCTACGCGATGGATGGGGCACCGGATTGCGATTTACGCCGGGGCACCAGTCAGCAGTATCGTGGGTGAGGCGGTGATTGAAAAGTTAGTAGAGGACACACCCGGGAGTATCTGGAATCAGTTCGGAGGTTCCATAGGGTGTACGAAAGGAGAGTTTGACTCGTATGTCTCCGGGGTCGATAAAGTATTTGCATTGTCGCTGAACAACGTGCGCGCTTATCGACGACCATTATCGTTGCAAACCGCTCGGAGCCTCGTGGGTACCGGTTTGCGTCCCCCGCAAAGTTACGCGAGGCTCAGTGTTGACTCTCCTTGGACACGGGCTATTCCAATCGCCGGCTTGCTCCGTCCGGCAGGCCATGTACAGGAAACGTAATGACGCAAGAACTATCGACGAATTCTCCGCACGCGTGGGTCCGCAAGCCCTGGTGCGTCCGCACGGCTTTGGGATTGTTACTTCTGGGCTTTTTTTCCAACCTCTTATTTCTTTACCACAATTGCCCATTTGATCTCTCAGAGGATGAAAGCCAATATTGGCTCTGGTCACGTCATCTGGCGTGGGGATATTATTCCAAGGGGCCGGGGATTGCGGCCATTATTTATGCGGCCACCGCCGTGGGGCATTGGTTTGGTCAACATGCCACAATGCCCATTATTCGAACGCCCGCAGTCACTTTTGCGTTTTTCAGCGGCTTGGCGAGTTTCTTTTTGGCACGGCGCATGTTTCGCGATGATCGCGCGGGCCTGATGGTTATTGCACTATCGGCCGGGGTTCCGGTATTTGCCGTGGGCAGTCTAATAATTACCATTGATTCACCCATGTATTTATGCTGGGCTTGGGCGTGCGTGTGCCTGTGGCTGGCGGTGGAACCGCTGGTTGATCACGGTGGTTTACTGCGGCCGCAGCCGTCCAACCGCGCGGGAATTGGCTGGCTCTATTTGGCAGGTCTGCTGGTGGGGCTGGGAACTTTGTGCAAACCCATCCTGCTGCTGATTCCCCCTTCCATTGCGATTGCGGCATGGCGAAATACCTACCTGCGGCGGAAGTTGGCAACGTGGCACAGCCTGGGGGCAACCCTGCTGGCTCTGGCGATTCAAATTCCCAATCTTATATGGAATGCGCAACATCATTGGATTATGTTTCGAGCCATCGGCGGGGAAGGGGGATTGCGCGGTGCTAAGGGTGTCGTATGGCATTTAAGCCAAGCCCCGCTGAATGTTGGCATGTTCATCCTTTCACAAGCCGGTATTTTCGCAGGTATTTTATTTGTGTTGCTGGTGCTGGCGTTTATTGAAGCGATCCGGGATGCCCGGAAAATGACCGACCCTGTTACGCGGGCCGTATGGGATTTTCTGATATGGATCACTCTGCCGATCTTTATCATGTATTTTCTTTTAAGCTTCTGGAGTAAGGTCGAACCGAATTGGCCCGCCGGCGGCTACTTTACCGGTATGATCCTTTTCGCCGGTGTGGCCACGCGCTGGTGGAATCAGGGCCTGCCCCAACGCAAAGCGGCACGGCGCTGGATTATTGCGGGTATTGCCTGGGGATTTGCCCTTTTTGTATTTGCTGAAAATGTGCAATTGCTGTATCCCCTCATGGCAAAAATTGAGATCGCAGGCAAACATGTTTCCGCCGAAAAATTTGATCCGGCTTTTCGCCTCCATGCCTTGAAAGTCCGCGGACAAGCCATCGAAAAAATCCGCTTATCCATGTGGGATGGACACGGCCCGCTGCCCATGGTCATGGATGATCGCTGGGATACTTCCAGTTCGTTGAGTTACTATTTGCCGGGACATCCATTTGTTTTCTGTCTGCAAACGGCGATGGGCGGAAAGCAGTGTCAATTTGATCTGTGGCCGGGGCCGAACCAGATCAATCCGCGCACCGGGACGTTGCGGTATCTGGGCCGTGATGCGGTGTTAACGGGGTCTTTTTCACCGCAGGTATTCGATCGGCTCATTAAACCCGCCTTCGCGCATGTCAGCAAAATGTTTGTCGTGCCGCTGTATTATTATGGCGTGGCGGTAAAACATCTGGATGTCTGGAAGTGTTACGGCTTTAAAGGCATGCCCGGCGTGAAGAACCCGGCCGTGGGCAATTAGCGTGAGACGTAGGGGCGGCAGTTGGATAGCGCCCTAAAAGCGCCGCTTTCCACCCTTCATATAGCCGCCGGCTTTGCCGGTGGTGGGGCGTTCAATTGCGGCAAAAATCGAGCGACTGTCGCAAAATTCCGCCAAGTCGGCAACGCTTCACGCACTGGCAAGTTGCGCCATAATCTGGCGATAGGCTTCTTCAACTGCCTGCGGAATTACCCGCACTTGCCCCACCACGCTCATAAAATTAACATCGCCGTTCCAGCGGGGCACAACGTGCGTGTGTACATGGCCCGGCACCCCGGCACCAGCGCAGCGGCCGATATTGATGCCGATGTTAAATCCCTGCGGGTTCATCGCCTGGGTCAGCAACTGCTGGCCCAGGATCGCCAGTTCCAATACGTCCGCGCGTTCCTCCATGGTTAATTGGGGCAAATCCGGCGTGTGGCGATACGGGGCTGCTAGAAGGTGCCCGTTGACATACGGATAGCGATTCATCAGCAACATGCCAAACTCACTGCGGCGAACTACAAAATTGGCGGCATCTTTTTCCGGGTGCTGGGCCAGATCGCATAAAAAGCAATCTAGGTTTTCCCCAGTTACACTTTTAATATATTCCAGCCGCCACGGTGCCCAAAGCGTATCCGTCATAAACATGCTCCAAATTTCCAGCCCGTTGCCAACGCATGTCGCCTCCCCGGCGGCCAATGCTTTTGAAGCAGACTGCATGGCGTGTAGAATACCCATCTTTGTTTGGGTAGAAAACTCAATGAAAGGATCAACTACCATGGCTGGGGAAAAAAATGCTGTAACGGCTGCGCCTGCGTGCGCCATTGTGATATTCGGGGCTACCGGTGATTTAACCGCACGCAAGCTTCTGCCCGCGTTGTATAACCTCACCCGTGATGGGCTGTTGTCCAAATCCACCGTGGTCATCGGCTTTGCGCGCCGCCCCAAGACGGATGATGATTTCCGGGCGGAAATGCTGGAAGCTATCAATAAGTTTTCACGCTGCAAACCCGTCGATCCTGAATTATGGCGCGATCTGGCACCGCGTATCTTTTATCATCAGAGCACGTTTGAAAGTGCCGACGGTTATCACGCCTTGGCCGATCGCCTGGCGGAAGTGGATAAGAAGTTCAATACCGGCGGTCGAAGATTGTATTATCTTTCCACCAGCCCAACGGAATTCGGGCAGATTGTGGAACGTCTGGGGGATGCCGGGCTGGGTAATATTGATCCCTTTAACAGCCAGGCGTGGCGGCGGGCCATTGTGGAAAAGCCCTTCGGACGAAACTTGACCACGGCCCGGGAACTTAATCAGCACATTAACCGTGTGTTTGATGAATCACAGGTGTATCGCATTGACCATTATCTGGGCAAGCAGACGGTGCAGAATCTGCTGGTATTCCGTTTTGCCAACGGAATTTTTGAACCCATCTGGAATCGGCGGTATGTGGATCATGTCCAAATAACCGTAGGCGAAACGCTGGGGGTGGAAGGCCGCGGAGGATATTTTGAAAATGCCGGCACCATGCGGGACATGGTGCAAAACCATCTTATGCAGTTATTGACACTCATTGCCATGGAACCGCCCGTGGCCCTGGATGGCGATGCCATTCGTGATGAAAAAGTGCGCGTGCTCAAGTCCATTGAGCCGTTTCATACGCCGCAGGAAGTGGCCATGCGCACGGTACGGGGCCAATATATGGCCGGTTCTGTGGATGGTAAGCCGGTGATTGGTTACCTTCAGGAGCGCGGCGTAGCACCGGAGAGCCAGACGGAGACGTACGCCGCTGTTAAGTTGAATATTAACAACTGGCGATGGCATGGTGTCCCCTTTTATCTGCGCAGCGGTAAACATCTGAAGCGCCAGGGGTCGGAAGTCAGCATTCACTTTAATAGCGCGCCCGGCGTTTTATTTAACGCACCGGGCGGCAACCTGGCACGCAATATTCTTACCCTGCGCATTCAGCCCAAGGAGGGTATTTCCCTGCTGATTAACGCCAAACGCCCCGGCACGGTAACGCGCATCGCCCCGGCCCACATGGATTTTGAATACAACGAAGCCTTCGGCAGCTATTCTCCGGAAGCTTATGAACGCCTGCTGCTGGATGCCATGCTCGGTGATTCCACGTTGTTTATCCGCCGGGATGAAGTGGAAAGTGCATGGAGCATTATTGACCGCATCGAAGAAGCATGGGCCGCCGGCACGCCGGCGCTGGCCCGCTATGAACCCGGCTCCTGGGGACCGCCAGCCGCCAACGAATTATTAGCCCGTGACGGCCGGACGTGGGATTGGCTGGGATCGGATATTTCTTAGGAACCTTTCCGGCTAATGGCCGGGATTGCGATGGGTCCACTTTGTAGTGTAGCCGTGAGGGCGTGGCAATAAATCCGGGCCCCGCACCGTGCAGGAAAACTTCACAAAGCCGCCGGCTCTGCCGGAGGTGGAATACATCATAAAAGCACCTCGGGCATACTCCTGACTCGTCGGCACTAAAGGCTGTGGTTTGCCCCTGATTTAGCGTTAATTCGGCCCCGCCCGGAAAAATTGCCACGCCCAGCCGTGAACGGGTCGGGGGCCGATTTGACGCGTGGGTGGAGATTTCATAGACTAAGGGGCTTGGAAATTCGTTGGGCTTAGCTCAGTTGGTAGAGCACGAGGTTGTGGTCCTCGGGGTCGCGGGTTCGAGTCCCGTAGCCCAACCTGGGGCGGCCGGGGCCGCGGGTTATAGGGGACAGGTGACAGTTAGCCGGCTGGTTTAACCTGCCAAGGAGCGCAGCGCTTCCGGCCCATGGTCGATGCCGAATGCTAAATGCAAGCGGCAGCGCCTCCAAAGAATTCCAGGTTCCAGGTTCAAGCTGCTCGGTTCTGCTGGGCGTAGCAGTTTTTTCGGGCGGGGTAAAAAAGCCGCCTTTTCACAGGAATGCTGAAGCCCACCGGGATAAACCCGGCGGCTCGCCGGGCGAGTTGATGCGGGGTGCCCGGAAAAATTGCCACACCCGTTCTGCTGGAATTGTGGCCGTTGGTTGCAGCGACGGAAAACAGCGGGTAAACTAGTGAATCTTGGCTGGATTTTCTTTTTGAGAATTTAGCCGACGGCGATGCGGCGGAGGCGTCCGGTAAGCGGATGGCGATAATTTTGACCGTGTCGAGCCGATGAGACGAACACAATGGCCGCATGCTGCTGTAGCTCAGTTGGTAGAGCGCGTCCTTGGTAAGGACGAGGTCATGGGTTCAAGTCCCATCAGTAGCTTTTTTATCCCGCAGGTGTTGAGGCGAGGGCCATTTTGCCGCTCAAGAATCTGCGGAGCTTACTCCGATTCAGTTTGCTGTGCGCGTTAGCCCGGCAAAAATGAAATGTCGGATCACCGGATTTTTAATCGTGGTATTGGCTGCCGCGATCGTGTTTTGTATGATTGGATTTTCTCTACCACAGGAGGTATTTATCCATGGCCAAAGGCGTATTTGAACGTAAGAAGCCGCACGTAAACGTAGGCACCATCGGTCACATTGACCATGGCAAGACCACCTTGACCGCGGCACTGACCACGGTGTTGGCGGCACAGGGTTTGGCACAGGCCATTTCCTATGATTCGGTGGCCAAGGCTTCCGAAAAGCAGGGTCGTCGCGATCCAAGCAAAATTGTGACCATTGCGGTATCGCATGTGGAATATGAATCAGTGGCTCGCCACTATGCCCACATTGACTGCCCCGGTCACGCGGACTTCGTGAAGAACATGATCACCGGCGCCGCCCAGATGGACGGAGCCATTCTGGTGGTGTCCGCCGCAGACGGCCCGATGCCTCAGACCCGTGAACACGTGCTGCTGGCGCGGCAGGTGAACGTACCGCGGATTGTGGTGTTCCTCAATAAAATTGACCTCGTGGATGATCCGGAGTTGCTGGAACTCGTGGAACTGGAAATCCGTGAACTGCTCAACAAGTACAAGTTCCCGGGCGATGAAGTGCCGATTATCCGCGGTTCGGCCGTGGCGGCTCTGAAGAACCCGACGGATGCCAAAGCCATCGAGCCGATCATGAAGCTCGTTGCGGCACTGGACAGCTACATTCCGGAGCCTGTGCGTGAAATGGATAAGCCATTCCTCATGCCGGTGGAAGATGTGTTTTCCATTAAGGGTCGCGGTACAGTAGGTACAGGCCGGGTGGAACGCGGAACCATCAAGGTTGGCGATGATGTGGAAATCGTGGGTCTGCATAAGGATCCGATGAAGTCAGTCGTCACGGGCGTGGAAATGTTCCAGAAGGTTCTGGACCAGGCGATTCCCGGTGATAATGTTGGCTTGCTGCTGCGTGGCGTGGAAAAAGAACAGTTGGAACGCGGTCAGGTTATCGCGAAACCCGGTTCGATTACCCCGCATACCAAGTTTGAAGCGGAAATTTACGTCCTCACCAAAGAAGAGGGCGGTCGTCATACCGCATTCTTCAAGGGCTACCGCCCGCAGTTCTACTTCCGTACCACGGACGTGACTGGCTCGCTGGATCTCCCAGCAGGCACAGAGATGGTCATGCCCGGTGATAACGTGAAGATCACTGTAGATTTGGGCGAATGCCCAATCGCGATGGAGCAGGGCGTGCGCTTTGCTATTCGCGAAGGTGGCCGGACGGTTGGTGCGGGCGTTGTCACCAAGATCCTCGCCTAACTGATTCGTTAAGATGAATCTTGATGAAAACCATGGGCCACGCGGGCGGGTAATTTCCTGCCCGCGTGGCTCTGTCAATAGTCAAGATTACAGGGTAGTTTTCAGGCCTGTGAAAAGTTTCTATAATACAGGCACTGATCCGGGTGGTTTTAAGATAGCCGGCCGGAGCTTCAGGCGGCCCGTGTGGCGGAGTCCTGGAGTTGAAATTTGTCGCTTGAATTGGAGTCGCGAAAATGGCGCGTGAATGGGCATGGTTGCAGTGTACTGAGACCAAAGATCTCAACTACCGTATCAGCATTAACCCCAAGGAGATGGATGTGAAGAAAACATTCTTCAAATTCTCTCCACGGTTGCGTAAGCATACGGATCATAAGATCAAGAAAGGTAAATAATTGTTCGGAGCCGAGCCGGGCGGTTATCAGGCATTTACGGCAGTAGCTCAATTGGCAGAGCACCGGTCTCCAAAACCGGGGGTTGCAGGTTCAACTCCTGCCTGCCGTGTTGTTAGTGACGTTGCGATTTTCCTGAAAAGCGCGACGGAAACGTTTGGGAGATTCCCCGCACGGCTTGGCAGAGCGGAAAAGACGGTATAAACAGGGGTGCGTTGCCCGGCCGTTGCAGTGAAGTCTGGAGTAGGATTTGTCTTTCTTTAATATCTATAAAAAAGGGCAGGGCAAGTGGGTACGCCTGGGCACGGTTATTGGTCTGGGGCTGCTGGTGGCTTTGGGTATTCTGTGGATTAAGAACACATTTATGCCTCTGGCTCCGGCCTATTCCAAGATGATCATGGTGGTGCTGGTTGGATCCTTGGGCGCTTTGCTTTGTTTTTATGTGGTGAACCGTCCAAACCTTGCGGATTTTATGATCCTGACGGAAAGTGAAATGCGTAAGGTGGTGTGGCCCACACGGCAGGCTGTGATTAGAGCCACGCGTCTGGTGGTTCTGTCTACCTTGGGAATGGCGTTGATGTTGTTTCTCGTGGATACGTTTTTCGTGTGGTTGTTCCGCGCGATTCATGTCATCCGATAATGCGGAATGGTCTGCATTGATGATTGAAGTGTCGGCGGTTTAATTCCGCAGGCAATTTTTGGCGAAATGAGCACTGAACAAATTACGGAGCGTCAAGTGACCGAATCTTCTATGAAACACTGGTGTGTACTGAAGGTCGCTTCCAACAAGGAAGACCAGGTTCGCGACACGCTGGATCGCAAAATAAAGGCGGAAAACCTCACCGACATCATTGGTCGTCTGCTGGTGCCGCGCGAACGGGTCAAAAAAGTCAAAGCCGGGCAGCAAAAAGTTGCGGAAAATAAAACATATCCCGGGTATGTCTTTGTTGAAATGGAATTAAATTCCGATGGTACCATCCCGGAGCGGGCTTGGTACGTATTTAAGGAAACTGCGGGGGCGGGCGATTTTATCGGTCATAAAAATAAGCCGGAACGCATGGCCGCCAAGGAAGTCGAAAAGCTCATTGCCGACGCCGAGAAGCCGGAAGCGGGTCCGGCGGTGAAGGTTGAATTCCTCAAGGGTGATCCCGTGAAAGTGCGGGAAGGGCCGTTTGAAAATTTCGAGGGCACGGTGGATGAAATTTTCCCGGACAAAGGTATGGTACGCGTCATCGTAACCATCTTTGGTCGTGCTACGCCCCTGGAGCTGGAATACTGGCAATTGGAAAAAGTCCAATAGATTCAGTAGAATGGCAAGTTCCGGCGGCAATGTCCGGCAGCGTTTCAAGGCTATAATAGAAATGTTGCAGAACCTGCCCGGAATGGAAAATGTTTTTACAGTCGTTTTCGCACCGGGAGAAAGATAAAGATACGTGCCGCGATGAATTTACTTGCTGATCCCAACATTACCGCCTCCTCCCCGCGTCGTCTGGTGCCGAAAACCGCGCTGGGCAAGTGGTTATGGGTGATCGCATGTATTCTGGTGCTTGTGCCGCTGGTGATGGTAGGGCTGCTGCTGACAGTGGTAGCGATTGCAGCGGTGCTGGTGCTGGGCCTCGTATCGCTTTTAATTATTGCGGTACGCCGGTTGGGCCGCCGCACTGATACGGACGCAGGGCGGCCGTCGCTGGCGCAACGATGGACAACGGATGATGGCCGCAGAAATGTAACGGTGGTTCCCCGGTCCAATACTGAGAGTTGAGTATGCATCGGACGTGACCGATGCGGGCTTTTCAGTGAATCAGGTTTTTGTATACGTACAGGATTTTTGAGGTTTAAGTTATGGCCAAGGTTAAGGAAATAGCCAAAAGGTTTAAGATGCAGGCCCCGGGTGGAACCGCGACGCCCGCCCCACCGATTGGGCCGGTATTGGGTGCCAATGGCGTAAACCCGGGCCAGTTCATCCAGCGCTTTAATGCCGCGACCGCCGCGTTAAAAGGCAAAGTCGTAGGCGTGGAAGTTACCGTTTACACGGATCGGTCCTTTGATTTTATGATCAAAACACCGCCGGCATCGGTTATGATCAAAGATATTCTGGGGCTTGAAAAAGGCAGCGGTGAGCCGAACAAAACTAAGATCGGCAAGCTTTCCAAAGCGCAGTTGCGCAAACTGGCCCTGGAGAAATTGCCCGATTTGAACGCCTCCAGTGTGGAATCCGCGGAAAAAATTCTGGCTGGGTCCGCTCGTTCGATGGGCGTTGAAATCGCGGAATAAAATGAAGCTTGCTTTTTCCACCAATGCTTTCAAAAAGACATCGCTGGAGGAAGCCGTTGATTCCATCGCCGCCGCCGGGTATGGCGGTGTGGAAATCATGGCGGATGTTCCACATGCCTATCCTCCGCACATGCCCGATGTGCGCCTTGCGGAATTGCGGCGGCAACTCGATGCGCTGAAGCTTCGCATCTCCAACATTAACGCGTTTACCTTTTTTGCCGTCGGCGACACGCTGCACCCCTCCTGGATTGAAAAAGATCCGACCTTGCGGGAACAGCGCATTCGTCATACGGACAACTGTATTCGCATGGCGGCGGCCTTGGGTGCGAAAACCATTTCTCTGGAACCGGGCGGGCCGCTGGAAGCGATGAGCCGCGAAGAGGCGCTGTCGCTGTATCAAGCCGGGTTAATGCGGGTACTTCCGCTGGCGCAGCAGTTTAATATCACGCTGCTGGTGGAACCTGAGCCGCGGCTTTTGATTGAAACCACGGATCAGTGCGTGGAATTTCTGCAGCGGGTGAGTCACCCGAATTTGCGTATGAATTGCGATCTGGGGCATCTTTTCTGTGTCGGTGAAGATCCGGCTGAATCATTTATGAAATGCCACCCATGGGTGTCGCACGTGCATCTGGAGGACATTGCCTCCAGTCGCGTGCATCAGCATTTGATCCCCGGGCGCGGGGCCATGGATTGGCCTTCCATTTTCGCGGCGTTCAAACAGGTGGATTATAAAGCGTGGGCTACGGTGGAACTCTACCCGTATGAGACCACCGCCCGTGAAGCGGCGGATGAGGCGTTCGCGTTTCTTCAGCGGTTTATGTAAGCTTCCCGTGGAAACGGGGACGGGCGTTAAGTATCGGAAACACATGGACCATTTTGAATATATTGATAATCAGTTGCATTGTGAGCGCGTGCCCGTGCGGGACATCGTGGAAAAAACCGGCACGCCGACGTACATTTACAGCCAGGCCACGCTGTTGTCACATTATGATCGCATCGCGGCGGCGTTTGCTCCGCTTAAACCATTGATTTGCTATTCGATTAAATCCTGCGGGAATCTGGCGATTCTTCAAACTTTGCGGGCACGCGGCAGCGGCTTTGACGTGGTGTCGGGCGGGGAACTCTTTCGCGCGATAAAAGCCGGTGCGGACGCACGGATGATTGTGTTTGCAGGTGTGGGCAAAACCGATCAGGAAATCAACGAAGCGCTGGATGAGCGTATCGGCTGGTTCAATATTGAAAGCGAAGAGGAATTCTGGAATCTGGATCGTTTGGCCGGGGCTAAAAAGCTCATCGCGCACGGCGCTTTGCGGGTGAATCCGGATGTCAGCAGCGCCGGTACGCATCAGAAAACGCTGACCGGGAAAAAAGAGACGAAATTCGGCGTTGATATAGATCGGGCCCAGGCTTTTTATATTCAGGCGGCGGAGGCTAAAAATGCCCGGTTAAGCGCCCTGCATCTGCATATTGGTTCACCGATTAAATCCACGCAGTCGTATGTGGATGCCATTACCAAGGCGCTGAACCTTATCGACCGTCTGGCGGCGAAAAATATTATCATTGACACGCTGGATATCGGCGGGGGTTTTGCCGCGTTTTATGAAGGCAATGAAGCCCCGTCCGCGGCGGATTATGCCGCGGCAATTATTCCATTGCTTAAGGGTCGCAACCTCCGGATTATTCTGGAGCCGGGACGGTCCATTTCCTGCAACGCCGGCATTTTAGTAACGCGCGTGCAATACAGCAAGCAGGGGGGTACTAAAACATTTACGATTGTAGATGCGGCCATGAATGATCTGATTCGTCCCACGCTGTATGAAAGTTATCACTTTATCTGGCCGCTGGATGTCAGCGGTTCATGCCCGCCGGAAAATCGACAAAGTACGTTGCGAACTGCCGATGATCAAAAAGTGGATATTGTCGGGCCGGTATGTGAAAGTGGCGATTATTTCGCGAAGGACCGGTATCTGCCGCGAACCAAACGCGGGGATCTGCTGGCGGTGTTTTCAGCCGGCGCGTATGGCTTTGCCATGAGCAGTCAATACAATGCCCGGCCGCGGGCGGCGGAAGTGCTGGTGGATGGAAGCGCCTGGCGGATTATCCGGCGGCGCGAGACTTACCAGGATTTAATTGCTGCGGAAATATGAGTTTCATGCTGCGCGATAGCCATTATGTATCTTCGGTTCCCATGCTGACGCGGCAGTGGATTGTGGAAGGTTATATCTGGCGGTGCAGCAGCCCGTGCGATCAACCACCTGAAGACGCGACATTTGTTGCTATTTTGCCGGACCACAGCACACTTATTGCCACGCCGTCCCCCGCGATTCCGGTGTCGCCGGGCTGCGTTTTTACCGCATGGAAAGTCGCGATTTACAGTGATTCATCGGAACAAACCCCCTTGGCAGTGTTGGATACCCTGGGCCACTACGCCCAGATTGAATCTTTTAGTGTTCCGCTTACAGATGATGTATCGGATGACACGGATCCCGTCATCGCACCATCATTTTGCCGATTTCTCTGCGGAAAAACCAACGGCGAACTGCACATTTGCCCGGATTGAATAAAAAAGGCCGGCGATTCGCTGGGAATCGCCGGCCTGTTATTGTTTCTGAGGATTTGCTAAGGAAAGCAAACCTCGCTAATGGCTCGTCAAACTTATTTGAGTTCGACGGTTGCGCCTTCGGCTTCAAGCTCTTTCTTGAGCTTCTCGGCTTCAGCCTTATCAACACCAGCCTTGACCACCTTCGGGGCGGCGGTGACCAGATCCTTGGCTTCTTTGAGGCCCAGGTTGGTAGCTGCGCGGACAATTTTGATAATCTGAATGGTTTTCTCGCCGGGGGCTTTGAGCACCACGTCAAACGAGGTCTGCTCTTCAACAGCAGCAGCTGCACCACCGCCGGCTGCGGGAGCGGCCATCATCATGCCACCACCGGCGGCGGCTTCGATGCCGTGCTTTTCCTTGAGATAATCGCTGAGCTGTTTAGCCTGCAGCAGTGAGAGGGCAACAATCTTATCGCCCAGTTCCATGATTTCAGCAGCAAATTCTGCCATAGTAAAACTCCACAAGTTCGCTTGTCTCCACCAGCCAGGGCGACGCGCCCCGTTTTAACTGCTCCAGGCAGGCTGAATGAATGACAAAAGACATAAAAAACAAATTAAATTAAGCTCATTGCACCGGTCCGCTTACGCTGCGACCGGGGCTTCCTTTTCCTTCTTTTCAATAACGGCTTTTACCAGGCCCGCCACGTTGCGGCCTGGCCCAACAATTTGTCCAGCCAGTTTGCGGCCAGGGGAAATGGCCAGGGTTGAAATCTGGGCTTGCAATTCTCGGCGGCCCGGCAGTTTTGCCAGAGCTTCAGTGGCTGGTTTGTCCAGTAACTGGCCTTCAACGACCGATCCCTTAATTTTGAGCTTGGCAATTTCTTTGGCTTGCACCAGCAATTCCTTTACGGAATCGACCACGGATTCGCCGCCATAGACCAGGGCATTGGTTCCCAAGAGGATATCGCCACCGGCCTTGAGGCCGACCTTTTCCATCGCGCGACGCCCCTGGGCATTGGCGATGACGGTCATGCGCACGTTCTTTTTCTTCAAACCGTTGCGCAGTTTGTTGGTATCATTGGCGCTGATGCCGGAATAATCCACAATGACGACGCTGTCGGCACCGGTCAGGCGCTTCTCTAGTTCGGCAGCAATCAGGTTTTTAATACGCTTACTCATAATGTAAACCTCTTTAAGTGTTGTTTAGCAAAGTTCAGGCTGTTTCAATAATGTCCAGATGACTGGTGTCAATCTGAACGCCCGGACTCATGGAACTATGTACCGTTACTTTTTTAACGTACTGGCCTTTGGATGTCACAGGCTTCAACCGACGAATCGTATTGATAAATGCGTGAATGTTGGCGGCGAGATCCGCTTCCGCAAAACTAAGTTTGCCCACGACCGCGTGAATATTACCGCCTTTATCATTTCGGAATTCCACCTTGCCAGCGGCATATTCCTTAACGGCACTGGTAACATCCGTCGCGACCGTGCCGGCTTTGGGGCTGGGCATTTTGCCCTGGGGGCCAAGGACCTTGCCCAGGCGGGTGATCTTAGGCATCATTTCCGGTGTGGCTACGGCAACGTCAAAGTCCATCCAGCCATCATTGACCTTTTTGATCAGATCGTCAGCACCGGCTTCAACCGCACCGGCGGCCTTAGCCTTTTCAATATCATTGCCCTGAACGAAGGCAATAACGCGGCGCGTCTTGCCAATGCCCTTGGGCAAACTGACCGAACCGCGGACGTTTTGGTCCGCTTGTGTGGCGTCGATGCCCAAATGAAGGACAATATTTACGCTTTCGTCAAATTTTGCCGCTTTGAATTTTTTGAGCACGGGTATGGCCTGTTCCACGGTCACCGGATCTTTTGGCAGATGCTCTACGGATTGACGATAACGTTTTCCGCGTAGTTTTAATGCTTTAATCGCCATAACGGCATAGACTCCTCAAGTAAGCTGCGGCGGCACAAAGTGATTAATGCCGTTGCGCTTAGGCCATGAAAAATTCAGCTGGGAAATAATTACTTTAACTGGCAGAGAGGACATGGTGCCAATTGGTTTTATTGGCTGTTTTTTGGCAGTTTAGCCGGAAAAACTAAAAATCAGGAAGTTTTCAAGCCCTGATTCTATTTTTTTGTCCGCTCCGGAGTTTATTCCGAGCTTCCACTCTGTCAGGCCCGTGGTGCGGCCTCCCGTAAGGGAGCGAATAAGATACCCATGTCGGAAAAAATTGTCAAGCGGATGTGTTACACTTGCGTTAAGTCTTAAGGGTGTATACAATGCAGGACTATGAATAGCCGGGCTACCATTGTTGTTTGTGTTTGTTCTTCTTTCCCCCCCTTCATAGTTAATTCATACTTTTTGGTTGCAGTGGACTGAAAGAAACTGTTCTTCGGTTCCTTGAATGTCGGAGGTTAAACCATGCGTGTACGTGTAACGCAAGTGCGTGATTATTCAAAACGTGGCGATGCCTTGCCCATCCCGAACCTCATTGAGGTTCAGACCGCGGCTTATAAGCGGTTTCTGCAAGCGGACACAGAACCGGAAAAGCGAAAAAATGACGGCATAGAAGCCTTGCTGCGGGAAGTATTTCCCATCGAGTCCTATGACGGTTCCATGAAATTGGAATACATCAGCTATGAACTGGGCAAGGCCCGGTATTCGCGGGATGAATGCCGCGCCCTGCGCTTAACATTCGGGATGCCCCTTCGCATTAAGGTGCGTTTGAGCCGCAAAGACAAACCGGACATGGTCGAGGAATCGATTTATCTCGGTGATGTACCCATTATGACCGGCGGCGGCGAATTTATTATCAACGGAGCCGAGCGGGTAATTGTATCACAGCTTCACCGCTCACCGGGCGTTGACTTCCTGATTCAATCGCAGGAAGGCGACCGCCCCCTGCATTCCTGCCGGGTTATTCCGGAACGCGGAAGCTGGATTGAAATTAACGTCACCAAAAAGGACGTTCTGGTGGTCCGTATTGACCAGTCGGGGAAAATTCCGGCTACCAGCTTCCTGCGGGCCATGGACGAGAAATATGGCACCGATGAGGCGTTGATCCGGGCCTTTTACGAAACCCGCACAGTCCCGGTCGGGCAGTTGAAGGCGGATTATTACGCGGTAGGTTCCATTGTAGACACCGAGACCGGCGAAGAACTCGTGAAGTCGGGTGCGCAAATTGGTGATCGAGTGGCTAAAATTCAGGCCAGCAGCCTGAAAAAAATCGAAGTTATTGAGAAGCTTGCGGATCCGTTGATCCTTAATACGCTGCAGGAAGATGATTCCCACAGCCACAAAGAGGCATTGCGTAAAATTTACAGCCGCCTGCGGCCCGGCAATCCGCCCAACGATGACAAGGCCAAAACGCTGTTCGCGGAAAAATTCTTCGATGTGGCGCGTTACCGTCTGGGACGGGTGGGTCGCTTCCGTATTAATCGTAAGTTTGAGCAGAACGTTCCCGAAGATGTCATGACCCTGCGGCCGGAAGATATTCTCGGCAGCATTAAATACATTCTGGAACTGCGTGGCGGACGCGGTTACGTTGATGATATTGACCATCTGGGTAATCGTCGCCTGCGTACTATTGATGAATTGGCGCAGGAAGAACTGCGCAAGGGCTTCCTGAAGCTGCGTCGCACGGTGCAGGAACGTTTAAGCATGAAGGCCCCGGAAGAAGTCGCTAAAATTGTGGAACTTGTGAACTCCAAGAGCATCAGCAGTTCCATTGAATACTTCTTTGGGCGCAGTGAACTATCGCAGGTGGTCGATCAGACCAATCCGCTTTCGCAGCTTACGCATGAACGCCGTCTTTCGGCCCTCGGGCCTGGCGGGTTAAACCGCAAGCGTGCGGGCTTTGAGGTTCGCGATGTGCATATTTCGCATTATGGTCGCATCTGCCCGATTGAAACGCCGGAAGGCACGAACATCGGTCTGATTGCCTCCTTGTCCATTTATGCCGGTGTCGATGACTACGGCTTCCTGATTACGCCGTATCGCGTGGTCGAGGGCGGCAAAGTCAACGGGGTGCACAAATATCTCCGGGCCGATGAAGAAATGAAAGCGGTTCTGGCTCCGCCGGAAGTGGCTTCGCCGGATTCCGGAAAAGTTCGGCAAGACCTCCTCCTGGCCCGCGTCAACGGCGATTTGCAGCAGGTTCGCGGATCGGAAATTAACTATGTTGATATTTCCCCCAAGCAGACGGTGGCGATCTCGGCGGCGTTAATTCCGTTCCTTGAGCATGATGATGCCAACCGTGCCCTGATGGGATCCAACATGCAACGTCAGGCGGTGCCTCTGCTGATTACCGATCCTCCGGTGGTGGGAACCGGGCTGGAAAAGGTTATTCCTTATAATAGCGGCATGGTGATCAAGGCTGATCGATCCGGTGTGATTACATTTGTGGATGCCTGCCGCATTGTCATTGACAATTCTGATGAATATGTCCTGCGGAAAAACGCCGGGTTAAATGACAAAACCTGCATGACGCAGAAACCGCTGGTGGCCGTGGGGCAAAAGGTCAAGAAGGGCCAGATCATTGCCGACGGCCCGGCCTGCCGCAACGGCGAACTGGCGCTGGGACGCAATGTTCTCGTGGCCTTTATGACGCTTGACGGCTACAACTACGAAGACGCCATTGTCGTTTCCGAACGCCTGATCAAGGGTGACGTATTTACCTCTATCCACATTGAAGAATTTGATGTGGAAGTGCGCGAAACCAAACTCGGACGTGAAGAATTCACCCGTGATATCCCGAACGTCAGTGAAAAGGCGTTGAAAAATCTGGACGAAAGCGGAATCGTCAGCACTGGTACGCATGTCACCCCCGGTGATATTCTTGTGGGTAAGGTTTCGCCCAAGAGCAAGACGGAGCTTTCACCGGAAGAAAAACTTCTTCATGCTATTTTCGGCCGCGCCGGCGAAGACGTGAAGAACGATTCTCTGGAAGTTCCCGCCGGAACTGAAGGCGTGGTAATCGGTGCGCAGCGGTTCAGTCGCCGCATGCACATGAGCGACGACCAGAAGAAAGTTCTCCAGAAGGAAATGAAAGAGTACGGCAAGCAGATGGATGTCCGCATCGCCGAACTGTTTCGGAAAATGGCTGATGAAATCAATGAAGCCACCGGTCAGACAATGGTCGATCCTTCCACCCGGCAAAAAGTTGGTAAGTCGGATCAGGATGAAGTCATCCTGGAGCAGGTTGAAAGCTTTGCCGTAACCTGGATTAAAGGCGCGGAAGACGCCCGTAAGCGCGGGGAACAGATTTATCATCGCTACAAAGCCACGCTGCAATCCATGCGGGAAGAAAAGACGCGGAAAATGGAGCACATGAAGCGCGGCGATGAGTTGCCGTCGGGTGTTCTTGAAATGGTTAAAGTGTATCTGGCCACGAAGCGGCAGTTGTCGGTGGGCGATAAGATGGCGGGCCGCCACGGCAACAAGGGCGTCATTGCCCGTATCGTTCCCGAAGCCGATATGCCGTTCCTGGAAGATGGAACCCCTGTGGATATTGTGTTAAATCCGCTGGGCGTGCCATCGCGTATGAACATCGGACAGATTCTGGAAACGCACTTGGGCTGGGCTGCGGCCGTACTGGGCTTCCAGGCTGTTACGCCCGTATTTGACGGTGCCACTGAATCGGAAATTCTCAAGGCTGTCGAAGAGGCCAATGCCCACGTGCGCAATCGCCGCGTTGAATTGGCTGAAAAGAAGCTTCCGCCGCCTCCTACAGAAATTTCGGTGGAAATGCCGGCTCTTTTGAAAATTAACCTGTACGATGGCCGCACCGGCGAACCGTTTGAGCAAAAGGTGACCGTGGGTTACATGTACATGCTTAAACTTCACCACCTGGTTGATGAGAAAATACATGCCCGGTCCACCGGTCCATACAGCCTTATCACCCAGCAGCCATTGGGCGGAAAAGCCCGCACCGGCGGTCAGCGTTTCGGTGAGATGGAAGTTTGGGCCTTGGAAGCCTACGGTGCCGCGTATGTACTGCAGGAACTTTTGACGGTTAAATCTGATGATGTGGAAGGCCGCACCAAGATTTATGAAAGCATGGTCAAAGGCACCAACACCCTTGATGCCGGTACGCCGGTTTCGTTTGACGTGTTGTGCAACGAAATCCGCGGCCTGGGCTTGAATATTACCTTGGAAAAGAAGAAAGGAATATAATCCGGCGGGGAATAACAAAATCGGATTGATCAGATACGCGATGGCTCGGAGTTGCTGCCTGTGAAAAAATGGGAAGACATAAGCAGGGATTGCTTACAAGCCGCAGTTTTGCTGCGTGACAAACATCCCCGCAGCAGCATCAGCCGAGCATATTACGCGGCATTTTCGGCGGTGGTTTGGCTTTGGTGGCGGCAGCAGGGCCGACCAGGTCCTGGCCTGCGTGAAACGCCTTCTCATCGTGAAATGCCAAAACTGGTGGAGCAGTTATTGCTGAAACAGGGAAAAAAGATTTCGCGGGAGTGCAGAAGGGATATGCTGCGGCTTTACCTCGACCGCCTAACTGCGGATTACCAGACTCAACGCGGAAAATCTTGTAATCCCAATGATGCCGGCAACGCCCTGCGCGTGGCCGCGTACATTATGAGATCTTGTGGAGTCTTGTCATGAAATGGAGCAAAAGAACCGTCCAGTCGCTGGTTCAGAAGTATTTAACAGGACACCAGCCCCGACGATTTAAATTGGCGGTTACAGAGGCGGTGCGCGATGGCGACTATTGGTACGTGCTTGTTGAGCCAAATAAGGATGATGTAAGAGCTTTTGATTTTAGTGAGAAACTGGCGGACACAGAAGAGGACATTCGCGACAATGTAAAGGGTGCTCCGAATCTGCTTTTGGTTCCGGTGCTGCCGACGGATCCCTATGATCGGTAATTCATTGATAATATCTCCCTTTTTATGGAGTTTTAACCATGGCTGAAACAGCAGTATATGATCGGATTAATGACTACGGTGCAGTGAAAATCGCCCTTGCCAGCCCGAACGATATTCGTTCCTGGAGCTTTGGTGAAGTTAAAAAACCGGAAACCATTAACTATCGCACCTACCGCCCGGAACGTGACGGATTGTTCTGTGAACGTATTTTCGGCCCGGAGCGTGATTGGGAATGTGCCTGCGGAAAATACAAGGGCACGAAATATAAGGGTGTGATCTGCGATCGTTGCGGGGTGAAAGTAACCCACAGCCGCGTACGGCGCAAACGCATGGGACATATCAGCCTCGCCGCCCCCATTGTTCATATCTGGTTTTTCAAGGCCATGCCCAGTCGCCTGGGCAACTTGCTGGATATGAAAACCAGTGATCTGGAAAAAGTGGTCTATTATCAAGATTATTGCGTGACCGATCCCGGCACGACCCCCTTGAAGAAAAAACAGTTGCTCACCGAAGAAGAGCACCGCGATGCGCGGGAAAAATATGGTGATTCCTTCAAGGCTGAAATGGGTGCTGACGCGGTGCGTTCACTGCTCAATGCGATGAATCTGGCGGACGTTTCCAGCCAGATTCGTGAAGGTATTGAAACCACCAACAGCAAGCAGAAAATTAAGGACTTCACTAAACGCCTGAAAATCGTGGAAGCCATCCGGCAGTCGCAAAACAAGCCCGAATGGATGATCTTTGAAGTTATCCCGGTTATTCCGCCGGATCTGCGGCCGCTGGTGCTTCTGGAATCCGGCAACTTTGCCACCAGTGATCTCAATGATCTGTATCGCCGAATCATCAACCGCAACAACCGCTTGCGCAAGCTCGTGGATCTTAACGCGCCGGAAGTGATCATCCGCAATGAAAAGCGGATGCTGCAACAGGCCGTTGATGCTTTGTTTGACAATGGTCGCTGCCGTCGGCCGGTGCTCGGGGCGTCCAATCGTCCGCTGAAATCCCTTACGGATATGATTAAGGGCAAGCAGGGACGATTCCGTGAAAATCTTCTGGGCAAGCGCGTGGATTACTCCGCTCGTTCGGTCATTGTCGTTGGGCCGGAATTAAAGCTGCATCAGTGCGGTATGCCCAAGAAAATCGCTTTGGAGCTTTTCCAGCCGTTTATTATTCGTAAGCTCAAAGAGCATGGCTACGCCGACACCATTAAGTCCGCCAAGAAAATGATTGAGCGGCGGGATCGGGAAATCTGGGACATTCTGGAAGAAGTCATCAAGGGTCATCCCGTGCTGCTGAATCGTGCCCCCACGCTGCACCGCATTGGTATTCAAGCCTTTGAGCCGGTGCTAATTGAAGGTAACGCCATTAAGATTCACCCGCTGGTGTGCAAGGGCTTCAACGCCGATTTTGACGGCGATCAGATGGCCGTGCATTTACCGCTGTCGGTAGAAGCGCAGGCGGAAGCTCAAATGCTGATGCTTTCCACGCATAACATTTTCTCGCCCGCCAATGGCTCGCCCATTATCGGTCCATCTCAGGACATTGTGATGGGGATTTACTATATTACCACGCTGCGGCACGGCGAACCGGGCTGGCGTGAAGCGGGCAAGGAACTGGCGTTCCATAATTATCATGAAGCGCTGCTGGCTTATGACCGCAAACAAATTGGCATCCATACGCCGATTCGTATTCGCATCATTCGTACCAAAGTTGTCACCGGCCAGGGCAAAGCGCCTGAAGCCGCGCCGGCTAACCGGGTCATTGTCTCTACCGTTGGTCGCTGCATGTTTAACGACATTTTAGCCCCGGCCATGCCGTTTTATAATTACACGCTGTCGAGCAAAGGCGGCAGCCGTGTGATTGCGGATTGCTATCAGTTGCTGGGTCGCCCGGCTACCATTGACCTCCTGGATAACATGAAGGAACTGGGCTTTAAGATGTCCACCTTGGCGGGATTAAGCTTCGGTATAACCGATCTGCGAATTCCCGCACGCAAGGGCCAGATCATCGATGAATCCCAGAAGAAGGCGGATCGGGTTGAGAAAAATCTCAACCTCGGTGCCATCACCGAACGTGAACGTTATAACCAGCTTCTGGACATCTGGGCACATGCCCGTGAAGAAGTCACCAAAGACATGATGCTGGAACTTGAACATGACACGCGCGATGAGAAAACCCTGACTCCCATGGCTCCCAAAGATCCCAAGGGCAAGCCGTATCTGAATCCTGTGTTCCTCATGGCGGATTCCGGTGCCCGCGGTAACGTCGATAACTTCCGGCAACTTGCCGGTATGCGTGGTTTGATGAGCCGGCCCTCCGGTGAAATCATGGAAACACCCATCAAGACTAATTTCCGTGAAGGTTTGTCCGTGTTGGAATATTTCACGTCCACGCACGGTGCCCGTAAGGGATTGGCCGATACCGCGTTGAAAACCGCGGACTCCGGGTACTTGACGCGTAAATTGGCTGACGTGGCGCAAAATGTCATTGTTTCGCAGCATGATTGCCGCACGCAAAATGGCATTCGGAAAAGTGCCATCTATAAGGGTGAACAGGTGGATGTGCCTTTGCGGGACATCATCATCGGGCGCTGTGCAGCCGATACCTTGATCAATCCGGTAACCGATGAGGTGATTGTCCGTGAGGCGCAAATTATTACCGATGTCATTGCCCGCAAGATTGAAGACTTGAACATTGAAACGGTTCGCGTGCGCAGCCCATTAACCTGCGAAAGCCCCACCGGCATCTGCGCTAAATGCTATGGCGTTGATCATTCCACCAACACACTGGTGGAAGAAGGCCTGGCAGCGGGCATTATTGCCGCACAGTCCATCGGTGAACCCGGCACGCAGTTGACTATGCGTACCTTCCACACGGGCGGTTCAGCCACACGTATTCTGGAAAAGAATGACGTGCGGGCCGGCGTTGCCGGTATTGTGGAATACCGTGATCTCAATGCAGTTGACGTTGTGGACGCCGAAGGAAATAAGCATATTGTCGTGCTCAAACGTAACGGCGAAATTGCAATTAAAGACTCCAAAGGTCGCGAACTGGAGAAATCCCGCGTTCCCTATGGTGCTTCGATCCTGGTGAAGGAAGGCGAAAATGTCCGGGGCGGGCAGCAGCTTTGCAGTTGGGATCAACACCGCACCCCCATTCTTGCTGAAAAGGGTGGCCGCGTGAAGTTTGAAGATATCCAGGATGGTGAAACCGCCCGTGCTGAAAGTGAAGGCAAGGGCGGAAGTAAACGTCTGGTGATTGTCGAACACCGCGGCGAACGCCACCCGCGTATCGTCATTGAAGATCCTTCGGATGGCAAGATTCTCGACTTCCATTATCTGCCCGCCAAGGCGCGTATTGACGTCGACGAAGGTCAGATTGTTCAACCGGGCAAGTTGTTGGCACGTCAGCCCCGGGAAATCAAGGGTACTTCGGATATTACATCCGGTCTGCCCCGCGTAACGGAAATCTTTGAAGCGCGGAAACCCAAGGATACCGCCATCATGGCCGAGATTTCCGGAACCATTGAACTGCGTTCCGATAAACGCCGCGGCAAGATGACAATCATCATCCGCGGCCCCGGCGGCGTGGAAAAAGAACACCATGTGCCACAGGATCGGCAGTTGCGCGTGCATACCGGCGATCAGGTGGAAGCCGGTGATTCCTTGATCGACGGGCCGCTGGTACCGCATGACATTCTTCGCATCAAGGGCGAAGATGCGCTTCAGCAGTATCTGCTGGGTGAAGTGCAAAACGTGTATCGCACTCAGAACCAGCGTATCAGCGATAAGCATATTGAAATTATTGTTTCACAGATGCTTCGCAAAGTTAAAGTCGAAAACCCCGGCGACACCAAGTTCCTGCCGTCGGAAGTTGTTGATAAGTTCAAGTTCCGCAAGCACAACGAAACGGTCGCCAGAATGCTGCGGATTGAAGATCCCGGCACCAGCGAGTACGCCGTTGGCCAATTGGTCAACCGCGATGAGTTGAAGGAAGTTGTTGCCGGCATTGAGGCCAAGGGCGGCACGGCTCCCAAAACCCGTCGTCCCAAGCCGGCGACTGCTAAAACCCTGCTGCTTGGTATCACGAAAGCCAGCTTGCAGAGCGAATCGTTTGTTTCAGCTGCCAGCTTCCAGGAAACCACCAAGGTGCTCACCGAGGCCGCCATTGCCGGTCGCGAAGATACCTTGCAGGGCCTGAAGGAGAACGTGATTCTTGGCCACCTGATTCCCGCCGGTACAGCATTCCGGCCATATCAGGATATGCACATTCTTCATCTTGGTGAACCTATTCAGGAATTGGAAATGGAAATCCCGGTTCCCATGCCGCCTCCGGAACCCATCGCCGCGGCCCCGGTCAAGGCCACACCGGTGGCCGAACCAGCCGGTGCCTGATCCGGTATTGGCATTGATTTGACGTTCCTGAGAGCCGATGGTGTTTACCGTCGGCTCTTTTTTTTCCCCGCCGCGGACTGGCGGCCATAGGTGTTAAAGAGTATCCTGAATCCTATGAATCAAGGCGAATACCGAGTCGAACTGGATGTCTATAACGGCCCGTTGGAGCTGCTGCTTTTTCTCATAAAAAAAGAAGAAGTGGACATTCATGACATTCCCATCGCCCGCATCACATCCCAGTATCTGGCCCATGTTGACCTGATTCGGCGAATTGATATTAATCTTGCCGGCGAATTTCTCGTTCTGGCCGCCACACTTATGGAAATCAAAAGTCGGATGCTTAATCCGCAGCCGGTGGTGGAAGGGCAGTCCGCAGTCAGCACCGGGGAGTTGTCCGATCCGCGGCGCGAACTCGTTGAGCAACTGCTGCAATACAAACACTTTAAAGACGCGGCCAATGCCCTGTCCCGTCGTGCCGATATGGAGCAGCAGCGTTTTGGCCGCAGCGGGTGCCGCGAGGCCGGGCGCACGCCCTTAGATATTGACGATATCAATTTATTTACACTTATTGATGCCTTTAGCGCCATCATGGCCAGCGTGGGCCATTCGGCTTTTGGTCACGATGTTGTTTACGACGATACCCCCATCAGCCTGCACCAGGCGGACATTCTTGATCGGCTCATGCGTGACGGGCCGCAGACCTTGCAGGCCATGTTCACGGGCCGCAAAAGCCGCTCCGAGATGATCGGGTTGTTTCTGGCGATGCTGGAACTCATTCGCATGAAAAAAATAATCATCGAACAAATCGATGCGGAAAATCCGATTGCGCTGCGAATAAATCCGGACGCTCCGGTTGTGGAAGTCGCGACGGTCGAACCCGCCAATGGTTCGGCTCCGGTGGCTGAGGATCCGTTAACATCCGGGCTGGAATCCTGAAAAACGGAAAATGCGTTTGACAGCCGCTTTGTAAAGTTGTATATTACCATTTGGTTAATTAACTTGGTGGTTTAATAAGGTTGCAAATGGATCAACTCAGTACAACATTTGGTGCGTTGGCCGACCCGACGCGACGGGCGATTTTATCCCGGCTTGCGTCCGGTGAATCATCGGTAACGGAACTGGCCGGCCCTTTTAACATGACGTTGCCGGCGATTTCCAAGCACCTGAAAGTTCTGGAAAAAGCGCATCTCATTTCGCGCAGCCGCACGGCGCAATGGCGTCCGTGCAGGTTGACTCCGGCCCCCTTAAAACATGCCGGCGGCTGGATTGAGGAATACCGGAAATTCTGGGAAGAAAGCCTGGATCGTCTGGAAATCTATCTGGAACAATTGCAGGAAGAAAAAGCGGATCATCCCCCGAAAAAAGCGTCCGGAAGGCGTAAAAAAGCACGCCTCGGAACCCGTCGCATGACGCGGCCTCAACGCAGTAAGCAAAATCATGCTTCAGGCGTGGACTAATGCGGAAAAGCTCGCGTATCAGTAGCACGCTGATACGAATTGTGTCGTAGCCGTCTACATAAGGACATCATGTATGAGTACATCACATTCTGTAAACAGACCATCGGATGATCGCGAAATTGTTATCATCCGGTTTTATGATGCTCCACGCGCCGCGGTGTTCAAAGCCTGGACTGATCCAAAAATTCTGCAGCAGTGGTGGGGGCCAAAGGGATTTACCAATCCGGTTTGCGAAGTTGATCCACGTGTTGGCGGAAGCTGGCGGATTGTCATGCGGGCACCGGATGGCACCGAATATCCCTGTGGGGGTGTGTATCGGGAAATTGTGGAACCGCAGCGACTTGTTTTCACCAACATCGCCACCGACAATGACGGCAAGCCTATACTGGATGGATTGACTACCGTTACGTTTGAAGATGGCGGTGGGAAGACAAAACTGACCCTGCGGACCGGTGCTCGGGCCCTGGTCGCTTATGCTGCGGATTATCTTGCGGGTATGGAAGTCGGCTGGAGCCAAAGCCTGAATCGTCTGGCACAACAATTTGCGGACCGGTAACTGACGACGTTCATCGTAGGAAGTAGCCCTGAATCCGGGTGGACGTTCTATTTTAAGGAGAACACACTATGCCAGCACCTGAAAATATCAACGGTGTCTCACGTACTGCCTTTCGCGCGGGATGGGTTATCAGTGCGTTGCCAGTGTTGCTGATGGGTGTCGGGGGAATGTTCATGCTCGTGAATCCCACGCCGATGCTTAAGACCTTTTCCGAACTCGGATATTCCGCATCCCTTGCACGACCCATCGCATGTGTGGAAGTCGCATGCGTGATTACTTATCTGTTCCCTCGGACTGCCGTGCTGGGGGCCATCTTGTTGACCGGCTACCTGGGCGGCGCAACGGCGAGCCACGTCCGCGCCGGCCAGCCGTTTTACCTGCCAGTGGCCGTTGGCGTGTTGGTCTGGCTGGGACTTTATCTGCGCGATTCCCGACTGCGGACGCTGGTGCCGTTACGCAAGCTGACGGCGCGTGGGCCGTCATAAGGATTTTGTGGTTAACATTTTTCAGTAACTCGTAAAAGGAGACATCGTGTTTATCCAAC
Organism: Planctomycetota bacterium; assembly: GCA_021808105.1. GTDB lineage: Bacteria > Planctomycetota > Phycisphaerae > WQYP01 > WQYP01 > JAMDCX01. Next base: position 10,616 of record JAKBCC010000007.1, on the reverse strand, counting down.
CACATCTCAATTTTGAAGGCCGCTGTGACGAGGCGATAGCGTTTTATCGCTCTGCACTGGGGGCGGAACTGACCATGCTGATGCGGTACAAGGAGGTCCCCGTTGATCCGAATTCACAGGCTTGGGGACCGTCTCCCGAATGCGGGGAGAAAGTATGCCATGCCTCCCTCAGTGTGGGTGAAACAGTGATTTTCATGTCGGACGGCAGGAATCGCGGAAACCCGACATTCAATGGCATCATGCTGTCGCTGAGCGTTCGTGATGTTGCGCAGGCCAGGCAATTCTTCACTGCTCTGTCTGATGGCGGATCTGTATTTATGCCGCTGGGAAAGACCTTTTTTTCACCCAGCTTTGGCATGGTTACCGACCGCTTTGGCGTATGCTGGATGGTGAACGCGGCAGTTTGATCGCCCGATGTCTGACCAAAGGAGCGGAAAATGGAAAATGCAATATCGCCCGCGCAACGGGAACTAATCGTAACGCGCAGTTTCAATGCCCCGCGCGAACTGGTTTGGAAAGCTTGGACGGATCCCCATCACCTGGCAAAATGGTGGGGACCGGTTGGTTTTACCGCTGGCGACTGCAAAATGGACGTCCGGCCCGGCGGCGAGTTTTCCCTCAACCTCCGTGGGCCGGACGGCAAGCCGTATCCGTGCAAGGGGACATACCAGGACATCACGCCGCCGGAAAGGATCATCCTGGCGGGTGCCGGAGAGTGTGGCCATCCCTGTGGCAGCGGCGTACCACCCCACGCGGTCGTGACCGTTACGTTTACGGAAAAACGGGGCGGGACACAACTCACGATTCTTACCCGGTTTAATTCGGAACTTGATCGTGAGGCGGCTGTAAAGGTAGGATACAGCGTCGGATGGACGCAGTGTCTGGATCGGCTCGACGCAGATATGGAGGCGGCGAGTATGAGCCGTGGCTTGAACGCCAAGTAAGTGCAGCTCTTTTTTTTCGTGGACTTTTAGCTATCGTTTTCGGTTTTAGTTGTTTCATCTTTAAGGAGACTCTCTCATGTCATACGCCGAATCTCTTCTGCCGGAATTTGATCAGGAAATGGCCAACACGCGCAAAGTGCTGGAACGCCTTCCTGATAACAAGCTGGATTGGAAGCCTCATAGCAAATCACACACGATTGGTTGGAATGCCAATCATGTGGTGGATATGGTCAACTGGATTGTAGCAGTAATAACAATGCCCTCTTTGGATATTGCTCCAGTCGGCGGGCAACCCTATCAGGTCCCGGCCCTTGCCGGCCGGAGGGAAATTCTGGATCAGTTTGATCGTAACGTCACTGCGGCCCGGAAGGCCTTGGCGACTGTTGACGATCAGCGGATCAATGAAATGTGGACGCTGCTTAAAGCGGGTACCACCATGATGGCCATGCCCCGCAAGGTGGTGATTCGCAGTTTTGTCGTCAACCACATTATTCATCACCGCGCACACCTGTGTGTTTATCTGCGCCTGAATGACATTCCCGTTCCGGGTATGTATGGCCCTTCCGGCGATGAATAATCCCATTCGGGTGCTTATTTGCGTTAATGATAAATATTTTTGCGCTCTGCATCCTTGCGGCAATCGTGTCGCATGGTAATGTTTTGGATTCTGTCCCGGTAATTGGCGGACGGCCAATTGGTTGTCGGGGGCATTTATGAAGAGAAACGAAACATGCAGATATTTCAACGAATGGTCATAGGTATTTGTCCGAGCTCCCATTGTCAGAAGCGAGGGGTTGCGCCCGCCTATGGCCGCACCTTAACGCGCTGGATTTCCATTGCTCCGGCGTTGCTGCTGTTGACACTTATGTTATCTCCGGTGCAGGCCGGCGGACCGGTTGTTTCTCAGCTTGCGGAGCATGGAAAGCTGAAAGGCTTAACGCTGGCCAAAGCCATTCCCGGCTTCGCCGGTGACGCCTACGTTACGGGATTTACCAAATCGGCTAATCGGCTGATCATGACATTTCACATTCCCGCACCCGGGCTTTATGACGCGATGATTCGCTACAGCTCCCCCGGCCCCAAAGGCTTTGTCATGGCGATCAATGGCAGTCAATACTCCAGCATGTTTCCAACGTCACCGAATCATTTTTCCAATTTTGACGCCGGCCTGGTGGAACTTAAGACGGGCAAAAATGTCGTTTCCATTGGCCGAGGATGGGGATATTTCAGCATCGATTCCCTCACGTTTATTCCCGCGCAATCTCCGCCGCCGCCGATGCGGCCAAGTGCCCGCTTAAGTGATCCACAGGCCACACCGCAGGCTCGATCTCTGATGAGCCATCTGGTTGAGGTATATGGCCGCCGAATGTTGACTGGTGTATACACCCGGAGCGATGCCAATTATGTGCATCAGGTATCGGGCCACTCTCCGTCTATTATCGGAGGCGATCTCATTGACTACTCGCCGACGCGCCTGGAGCACGGCTCAAATCCGCATCATGAGGTGCAGAAGCTGATCAGAGACGCACGCGACGGGTATATCCTGACGGTCTCATGGCACTGGAATGCCCCGGCTGAACTCATTGATCACAGTTATGTCAATGCCCAGGGGAAAACCGTCCAATCCCATTGGTGGTCCGGTTTTTACACCAAATCCACCAAGTTTAATCTTGCCAAAGTGCTGGCTCATCCACACAGCAAAAACTATCATCTTATGATCAGCAATATCGATGCGATTGCCAAACAGCTTGAGAAATTTAGTCGGGCCGGAATTCCCATCCTCTGGCGGCCTTTGCATGAAGCATCCGGCGGCTGGTTCTGGTGGGGAGCGCACGGGCCGGGACCCTTTAAGCAGCTTTGGCGGCTGATGTATCATCGTTTTACGCATCACTTTCATCTCCATAACTTGATATGGGTATATACGACCGCCGGCACCGCGACGTGGTATCCCGGGAACAAATATGTTGATATTGTCGGCGTGGATCAGTATCCGACCGATACGAATGATCCGCTAAGCAACCTGTGGCAAACTTGCCGCAGGCACTATCCCAATAAACTGATCGCCATGAGCGAATTTGGCGGCGTGGTGAATGCGAAAAAAGCGTTTCATTTTGGTGTGTATTGGGATTATGAAGTCAGTTGGAGCGGCCGGGTGCGCCCGCACTATGAGAACCCCGGCCTGCTGAAAAAAATATACAACCAGCGCGAAGTGCTGACACACGCGCAAACAAAAAACTGGCTGCAAAACTAATTGTGGATGAAGTTTTGGGAACGGGCCGAAATAGCTGTACCCCAAATCCGATTTCCCGTCACTCCCTTAGCCGCTGAATTTGCCGACGGTGGAACACAGCAGATTACGGGCTCCAGGTTCCAGTTATAGTTGCATTTGTCTGATCGCATCTCTGAAGGTCTTGAAAGAAAGGGACCGATTGCGATCCGGAAGCATGTGATGGGAAACATTGCGGGCAACTTCAATTTTTGGCATCCCCGCCGGGTAATATCCGGCCGACTGCAAGACTCGCTCCAGAGTCTCCCACGTTCCACCCGTGATTGCGTCCGAATCCCGGTATTTCCGTTTTTCCCCCAGCGTTCGGGGGATGCGCGGGTACGCACTGGCCAGCGCCGTAACATCGCCGAAAAACCAAGATTCCAACTCCTCCACCGCGATACGGTTAATGACGTTAAAGCGGCTTTTATCAGACGATCCGGACCGGGTATTTAATCCGGCGGCCCGGGCGGAATATTCCATCTTACCTTTGAGTGCGCGACAGTCCTCTTGATCACGATCCACCAGCACCACGATGCGCCAATCATTGGGCAGCCACGCGGCGTAGCCACGAAGCCGCGCCGGCAGTGAATTAAGCAAGTCGGGCTTTCCCGCGAACGGATGCGTGCGGAAGGTATCATCAGGGCGAAGCAGTTTGGGTGCCAGAATTGTGAGGAATTCGGCACAGGATTCCTCTTCCACCAGAAACTCAACGTGCATTCACGCCTCCCCGCGCGTGGTTTTCCCCTGCGCGGAAAGTACGCGGGAGCCGCCGCTGGCTGTCAATGGATCGCCGACCTCATAAAAGCCTTCCATCCAGAGCTGGCCAAGTTTTGCACCGGCGGCCATGAATTCTGGAATTCCCTTCATATCGGCGGCGCGGCGGCCTTCTGTGTAGCCCTTTTCATTGCGGTACAGCACCCAGACCTCTTCGGCACGCAGTGCATTAACGAAGAAGGGGGAGTGCGTGGTAACCATGAGTTGACCATGCGCTGCAGCACTGCGGCATTCCTCCGCAAGTTCCGGCAGAAGCCGGGGGTGTAATTGATTCTCCGGTTCCTCAATCCCGATCAACTGCGGTGGAGACGGGTCGTATAGCACGGTAAGATAGGCCAGCATTTTTAACGTGCCGTCAGATGCGAACTTGGCCAATACCGGTCTCTCAAACGGCGCATCCTTGATTTGCAGCAGCAGGCGTCCGTCGGCCATGAGGTCGGCGTCTACGCGCTCCAGGCGTGGAATTCGTTTGGCCAGAATTGTCAGAATATCGGCGAGCTGTTGAGGATGCTGTTCCTTCAGATATTGCACCACATTGGCCAGATTATCGCCCGTGTCGGAAAGCCTTTCCTGCGGGCCGGCTTCCGGTACGCCGCGGGCGCTATCGGCCGTGAGATAGGAAAGGTACCAACCGGAAATGAAGCGGCGCAGTGCACTGACGCGTGGATGCTTGGCGAACTGGCCTAAGGTGTTGACCGCGAGCATCTCGCGTGAGTCAAGCGTTTCGTCGATGCGCTGGTCCTGGTCGTCGGGCGTGTCGCCGGTAATGACACGCCCCGCCCCCTCCTTGAAATCCAGGAATTTGAATGGTGCACCAAACTGGCGGCCGCGCCGCCATTGAAGCCATTCCTCCTGTATAAAAGGGCCTTTACCATCTTCCGCGACGGCAAGGTGATAGGTAATCGGTGTTGCGCCGGGGGCCTCACGGTATTTGATTTCAACTTCAATGGGACCGTCAGAACCACGGGTGCGTAATTCCTTAAATCGCCCGCGCTTGTCCCAAGCCTTGCGCAGGCCGACGGAAAAACATTCGGAGAGGAATGCGAAGACGTCAAATATGGTCGATTTTCCGCTGCCGTTTGGGCCAAGAAATACGGTAAGCGGGGATAGGTTTTTAAGTTCAAGATCACGGATGGCGCGATAATTTTTGATACGCAGGTATTCAATTCGCGGCACAGTTCCCAAGTTGGAGCGCCGGTCTGATTCGCTCATAATAACACCTCAAAACGCATCATAACCGGGCAGGCGTGTTTCGGCACGTTCTGCTGCGGTAGTTTACGGTTTTGATAGAAATGTTTCCTGCTGCGGCCCACATTATTTACAAGGATAGCCAGTATGAATAGGGCAGTGAAAGAGCGGTTGGAATTTCATATTACATTTGTCACCCCATTTCCATGTTCAGCCAGTGGCGGTAAACGAAGGGGATAAGAATCAGGCCTGCCACCATAAGGACGGCCGCGATGCTGACCGCCTGAAAAGCCCCGCAAAATGAGAGGGTAATGCTCATTCCCACGGTCACGAAACCCACCGCGGCCCAGGAGAGTGCTGCCTGTGATCCGTGGGAAAGGACCCGGCACACAATCGCAGATGCCAGCGGCAGCATCATACCGGTTGCCAACAGATATAAATCCAGGGTTTCCGTGCCTTTCAAACTGTGGTCTACCACTACAACCGCCAGCCACACACCGGCAGCGAATATGAGCCACGCCAGAAGAATTTGGAAGGCCACGGTTAGAAGTATTCCCCTGGCAAATTGTGCCCGGCTTTCCGGACGAAGAGATTCTACGGCTATGCATGGCCAATCCGACTGCCAGCGGCGTGAAGCCATCCACGGTAATACGACGCCCCACAATACGATTATATGAACGTCTTGGAACATGTCCGCAGGGGAGTGGAGCCGCCCGTGTACGAAGTGTAATGCCACATAAATTAATACAAGGGCGGCCGCGAAGAGGTATGGCCCCAGCACATACGTATGTCGCCAGCGCCGCAGCGTGTCCCTCAGCGTTCCATCCAAAGCCATCGGTATCCCGTAGGTGATTTGGGCCGCGTCGTTTTGTCCGTCCATCTGAGGGGTGTTTGTGGATGGGCCGAAAAGTTGTCCGAAAAAGCGGCCAGTGGCGCGACCAAATGATCCAAGATTGTAAGATCCGTCGGCCGTGCGGCACATATTTTGGCCATAACCACGCGGGCCTTCAGTGATATGGCTTAGCTTCCATATTGCCCAGCTTCCAGCAGCCACCCCAGAAAGAAGAAGGCATGGAGACGCCGCCCAAGGCACTGCGTCAGAAGTGCCCCACAACAGCCCCAGATATTTCAGTGGGCCGAAAAACGCGACAAGGCAAACGACCATCACCGGCAAGGTATTGGCAGCCACAGCCCATCCAACCAGGCCGAAAATATAGAGGGCCAACGCCAAAAATAAACCCGCACGGAGGCCGTGGTTCAATGTCAGCATTAAGAGCGGAGGCCCTGATACCGTCAGTAGTCCCAGCGCAACGAAGACTGCGATATTTGTCGAGACGCAGTGGGGCGTTACTGCGCGGCGCGGTTGGACCATCTGTTCGCGGAAGTGCAACCAAAGCCACAGGCCTAAATATACGCCGCCGCTTGTAACAGATCCGGTGCCGATATGCCCCGGATGACCGAAGCCGTCAGAAAATACGGCCCAGAGGATCAATGCGATCCAGAGCGCCGCCCGCCACGACGAAAATGGACGGCGCACGTATGTCATCAACACTTCGGTATAGCGATTAGGCATTGGCCGCCCCCTGTTGCATTTGCAGGAACGCGTCTTCCAGACTCAAGTGGGTGCGGTCTTTAAGGTCTTCCAGTGAACCGAAGTAAATGATTTGGCCTTTCTGCATCATGGCCACATAATCCGCAACGCGTTCCAGATCGGACATAATGTGCGTGGAAAATAAGACTGTGCGTTGTTGCGGTTCAGTGAGTTCCACCAGCAGTTGCAGAAATTGCCTGCGGGCCTGCGGATCCAGGCTGGCCGCGGGTTCATCCAGGATCAGCAGATCCGGTTGATAGGCTACTGCGGTAAGAATTGCCAATTTCTGTTTCTGTCCCACGGATAATCCCCGTACCCGGTCGTCCAGGGGAATATCCCATTCCCGCACCAGCCGATCGGTGAGTTGGGCATTCCATGTCGCATAAAATGACGCGGTATATTGGATCAATTCCCGCACACGCATCCACGGATACAGGCTTATCACCTGCGGCACATAGCCCAGACGTGCCTTGGCCGCAGCAGACAATGACCAGACATCTTCACCCAGTAACGCACATTGGCCCGACGTGGGCCGCAGCAGGCCTAACGCACATTTTATCAGCGTGGTTTTGCCGGCTCCATTGGCTCCAACTAATCCCACGGTTGCACCCGCCGGTATTTCCAGATTCACTCTGTGCAGTGCCGGCTTGGAGCCGAAGGTTTTGGTCAGATTGGTAATACTGATCGCGGGGGTCATAAGGTTCTCCTTTCAGAAGGAACATCCGAGTCCATTTCCAGAGTCATGGATGCGGTAAGCATCTCATGTAATTCTTCCGAGCTAATACCCAGCAGGTGAGCCTGTTGCACCGCTTGGCGCAGCTGCGCCAGCAGTGCTTGGGTCTGAGCGCTTTTATGCGCCCGTGCGCCGGGATTGACCTTGACGAAGGTTCCGCTGCCCTGACGGGTTTCCAACCAACCCTCTGCCGTCAGACGTTCATAGACATGTAGAATAGTATTTTGATTCACGGCCAGTTCGCGGGCCAGCTCCCGCACACTGGGCACGCGGTCGCCGGGCTTTAAGGCCTGCGCTACGCACTGCGAACGGATTTGGTCCGCGATCTGTCGGCTGATGGGTACGCCGGATGATGGCTCAATTCGAAGCCGCATGGACATCTCTCCAAATGACTATAGTACTATAACACTAGTCGGATAGGATGTCAAACAAAAAAAAGAATCCTCCGGAAAAGGTGTCAGGTACCTTTTATTCGTGCGGTGAAGCGATTGTGGGCCGCGGTTGATCAGCGGTTGGTGGTCTTCCGGAGCCTCGGTATGGGGTAAATAGTTGCCAATAAAAGAAAAAAAGGTACCTGGAACCTTTTCGCGAGGTCGCCACGGGAAATAACCGCGGATTACGCGGATGACGCGGATAGGAGGGGGGTGATTTGGTGGTTTTGTGGGGTGGAGTGGGGTTATTTGGGCGGTTTGGAGAAGCGTTTCAGGGCGGCGTTAAGGGCGTCGCGCAGGGCGTAGGCGTCTTTGATTTTTCCGGCTTGCAGTTGCTGCATGACGGTGTGATAGGCTTGTCGCCGCGGTGAAACGTGTACGTTGCCATGGGCCATTATTCTCTCGAGATTGATCATCTGTGCCTTGGTTATATCGAGGTCCAGATACCACAGCCCGTTTTTCCTTATCAACGCATGAAGGGGTTGGCTCTTTGCCGGCCAACTTACGCCGGCACGCAACGGCAGCATCGGTGTTGCATAAGCCCCTTTGATTTTCCAATGCTGTGGAAAAGCGGGAGTAAAGGGTTTCCTGATGAAATTGCCCAGACCGGCCTGGCGCATCTGGGCGATGCCAAACTGTTTTCTGGCCGCCGTCCACAGACCGTACGCATTTTGGGCAGCCGCACGCTTAGATTCAGTCACCAGCAAATGCCGCTCGGCAGGGGTTGGTGCGTAGACCAGGCGCTCCATATTCACGGGATTTCCGCTGTGCATTGCATGGCCAAACATTGCCATCAGTCCCATCGGCGTGATTTGGTTGGCTGCAATTGTTATGACCGGCTTTGCGGTGCCCACGGCCTTTTTCATAATGAGACTCTGTCGCTGTTCCAGAGCGTAAACAGTGCTGGGCAACGGTGAAGGCTGCAATGCAAAACCGTGGAACGTGACCCAATGCCGCGGCCGGGTGATCCAGACGTAACGCTTTACGTCGCTGGATGCGATAAATATCGTTTCGTCGGATGCGTATTCGTTGGTGGCATTGGCGCGAGATCTCTGAAGCCGGGAAAATCCCCAATCGTAAACTCCCACCCCGGGATGGGGAGCCACCAATTTCCCACGCTGGTTTATCGCTCCCACCGCAACGGCCAAATCAGCCAAGTTGCGATTCTTGCGGCCGGATGTCGAAAATGCCATGCTGACCAAGCCCGGTACGTGGTCATCTGCAATGGCGGGCTGCACGTTGAGGTCGTAGGCAAAGAATGTGTATCCCAGGTAGGTAAAAAGCCGCCTCCGATTCGGATTGCGCGTGGGCTTGGCCGTTCCAATAATTTTCCAAGGTCCCGAATCCAGGCCCACCCCGCTGGCATCTGCATGCGCGGGGATCGCCGCCCAGCGGTAGGCCATCACAGTCTTAGATGTGTCGTGAATGGAGGGCGGGAATCCCGCAAAGTCGTTTGGAACATCCATCCTGAATAGGACTGACAGATGGCCCGCCCCCGCGCGGTCGGCCGGATGGCCAAGAAAAATCGTCCCGGCCTCGCCAGAAGGCTCCCCGCGCGGGCTCCATATGCACAGAGGCCACGTGCTCGAGGATATCCCTTTGAGGCGCACCGTTACGCCGTCGGGAAGGGACTTTGTCCATCTCGCATCCCCAGACGGTGCCCCCGCCGGGTGAGCCACGCTGTAGCGGCCCCAGGCGGAAGCAACAGATGCGATCCGCGTGTTCCCGGACGGCCCATTTTTGAGATAACCAGCAACATCCGTGAGAGTGCGTATTGCCGATAGCAGGCGATACGGATACCGCTGCACATCGAACACGACTGCACTGTACCATTGCGTCCCCTGAAAATTCATGACGCGCCGCACCAGCACCGCTGCATGGCCCGGGCGGATACTCATGTTGCCTTGGAAACCATAAGGAATGGTCGCGCCGGCAATCGGAACATTGTATCCGTAGACAATGTTGGAGCCGCGAGTGGATGTGACGCCAAGGCGCAGGGCATTGCGATAGCTGCGCTCATGCCATTGAAGGTCCGTTTGCACAAATATTTGTGCCAGCACCTTTTTTCTTAGCAACGTGTGGCGCAGGTTAAAGAGTACTGGCGTCTGGTATGCTGGAGCCGGGGCATAATTGCTTCTGCCTAATTGAATCGGCAGCGGCCTTGAGAGCCAATTCAGACGTGAACCCAGCACAATTCGTCCTCCATTGGATTGTGCCCGCGCCAGCGCCCGTACCACCCGTGCGGAAATATCGTAAGCCTGTACGCCCCCCGGTTTGCCGGATATTAACTTACCGCCGGTTTTAATCGCCCATGCAAAATCTTTTTGCACCAGCATCTCATACGCCACGCAGGTCAATATGCCTTTTCCCGCGGCAGGGGAGTTAGCAGCCACGGCTTGCGGTGCGGAGATGGTTACTGCGGGAGATATTTTTTTCGATCCGTGCCGGGCTGTCAGTGCCACTGGCACGATGGCTGCAACGCCAACGGCCAGTGTGACGGCCGCCGCCGTGGCGATGGCCGGGACGTGGGCGGTGTGGAAGGCGATGCTGCGAGCGGCATGGGCTGCGGTCAAGCTGAGGGGGGCGTTGCCGGTGATGCCTTGTAACACTGTTCCTAGCAATCCGCTGGGTGCGGTCCCTGCACTGCCGGTCAGAAGGCTGGCGATGGCCAGGTTGTCCATGGAGA
>JAKBCC010000110.1 GCA_021808105.1 Planctomycetota bacterium | reverse complement strand
CCAACCAACCACCGGGTTGCCACCACGGTGCTCCATAACGCCACGCTACGCGATACGCGATAACGCAATGCAACGCGATGCGACGCACCCCGCCCCGGGAGCACCGGATGGTAATCCGGTGGTTGATCCCATGCCGCCAACTAACCACCGGGTTATCACCACGGTGCTCCATGGCACCACGCCCCGCCGAGAGAATCACGCCGTCGCAACCGGGCCATTACTCGGACAGGCTCCTGGGGGCTGTGGCTGCGCTGCAATGGCTTGTTGCGGCGATTTTCCTGCCTACAATGCAGGGTACTAAGTTGTCGTTTTGGAAAACCAACGTATGAATACCACCATTCCCGATCCGCCCTTTGACGTGCCATCCACCCCGGCCCCGCAGTCCCTGGTTCTCGCCGGCGGGTGCTTCTGGTGCGTGGAAGCTGTATATCGACAATTGCGCGGTGTGCAGGATGTGGTATCAGGTTATGCGGGCGGCTCAGCGGATACAGCTAATTACCGGGCGGTTTGCACCGGGCGCACCGGTCATGCCGAGGCCGTAAAAATCACCTTCGATTCGTCTGTTATCACAGCCGGCCAATTGCTGAAAATATTTTTTACCGTCGCGCATGATCCCACAGAATTAAATCAGCAGGGCAATGATGTCGGCACGCAATATCGATCAGCCATTTTCTACAGTGACCAGCAACAGCATGATGTTGCCGCAGCGTATATCCAGAAGCTTGACGCAACTGGCCTGTTTTCGGATGCCATAGTCACCACGCTGGAACCCCTGGAAAAGTTTTACCCCGCTGAGGAATATCATCAGGATTACGCGGCGATAAATCCCCAGCAACCCTACATCGCGTGCGTAGCATTGCCGAAGGTGGAGATACTTCGCGCCACGTTTCCAGAATTACTGAAAGCCTCGGCAACAGGGTGAGTTCCACCGTATCCGCGTAATCAGGTTGATCCGCGGTTCAATCCCGTTGCGTCCCTCAATAAAAATGACCGCGGATTGCGCGGATAAACTCCGGGGTTCCCAAATCTCAAGTTTCAAATTTGAAATCTCAAAGTCGCGCTATTGAGGCTTGAGAATGGAAAGCAAACAGCAGACCGCAGGAAGCCGTGTTTTCCTCGGCGACAGCCGCTCCCATGCCTCAACTTTATTTGCTCTTCGGTTTCACCTGTTCTACTCTCACCCGCTCAAATCGGGCTGCTCTCAATTTTCGACGCGTGCCGGTTTCGGCATGACGCGTTTCATAAAATCGCCGAACAGCGGAACACTGTACGCCAGTTCGCCGTGCGCAGGACTGTAAATCATCCCTTTGTTTATCAGCTTGGAACGCAGGGGACCTAACGTGGAAACCCTTACTTTCAGCAATTCGGCCAGATCACCGGTGTGTATCGGTAAACTGCGGCACTCCGCCATGGCCCGTAAAAAATTCTTTTCCCCGGGTGTGAGGCGGTCATAGCGCACACGGAAGAAGTTGCGATCCAGTCGTGCAATGACCCGCGGGGTGCACTGTTGAATGACATTCAGGGAAATGGGGCTGCTGACAGCCTGCACCCACGCTTCGGATCCCCATTCCTGCACAAAATAAGGATACCCGGATGTTAACTTAAAAATTTCCGCCAGTGAATGATCGTCAAATGCAATACCTGCGGCCAATGCCGGCTCGCGCAGGGCTTTGGCGGTATCCAGTGCGGATAGCGGACCAATTTCCGGAAAGCTTATCAGCCGCTCGGCGTAGGATTTGGCGTCGCCGGCCATGGCGGGCAGCGTCGGCAAGCCCGCACCAACAAGCACCAGCGGAAGCTCCAACTGCTGAATTTTATGCATGGCGGCGAGAATGGCACTAAGTTCCGGCGCTCTGAAGTATTGCACCTCGTCAATAAATATTGCGATGGCACGATGGTGCTCGGCGGCAGCTTCCGCGGCCGCGACCAGCAATTCCTGTAAGTCAATTTCCAAATTGCCGCTGTCCGCACGACCCCGTGCGGCCGCAATATCCATCTTGAGGCCCACCTCACCTACGCTGACGCTGAAGGTTGATATGAAACTGCCCAGCACCGCCAAGGCTTGTCTGGTTTTCTCTCCGACACCTGGTGCCGGAAGCAGCGCTACAAGAACCTTTCGTAAATATTGTGCAATTAATGGGGCCAATGGCTGATCTTCTCGGCCCTCAATGGCGAGGGCGTGATAGCCCGTGTCTGCGGCCATGCGTTCAATGGCATTTAAGAGGACCGTTTTCCCCACCCCCCGCAGGCCGGTTAATAAGATGCTCTTTTCCGGCCGCCCCTGTTTAACGCGCTCCAGAAGAACGTGGGCCTGATGCAGGATTTCTTCACGACCCGCCAAGGCCGGAGGACGCGAGCCGGCACCGGGTGAAAATGGGTTGGTAATCTCATCCATTTTTAAAAGTATACCGAAATATTCCTAATTATTCCACATCGGGAAATAATGTGGTATAAATTGGTATATACAGTAGCATTAAAAAGTGTCCGCACTCCGACCCCACATGCGATCTCAAAACTGCCGTCCATCTGCCCCAATGCGCAGGGATGTCTGTTGGCAGCCGAAGATTCGCTGGCTGGCGGTGGCATGGATAACTATACTGGCTGAAACGACAGGAGTTTTTATTAATGCGTTTATCTTCCGCTATTGTAACCGCAACTGACCCCGACATCATCATTGCAAGTCTCGCGGATCAGCTCATTGGCCAAATGGGTGATTTGCCCATCGATCTGCTGGTGGTTTTTGTTTCCTCTTTATTGCAAGTGGATTTTTCGCGCATTACCGGCGGCCTCATTGAACGCACGCATTGTAGAACGCTTCTGGCCTGCACCGCGGAAAGTGTCCTGGGAGTGGATCGGGAAATTGAACGCAAGCCGGCGGTGTCCGCCATCGGCTTTTCCCTGCCCGGCGTTACGGTGGATCATTTTCGCTTTGCCGATGAGGAGTGGTCTGAGCTGCTCGGTGAAAACAGCACCCTGCGCGCACGTCTGGAGGCGGGACCGAATTTGCGGCTGTTTATCATGCTGGCGGACCCGTTTACCACGCCCGTGGTTCAGTTGCTCGATGCCTGCTCCAGGGAATTTCCCCATGCACCGGTGGTCGGGGGAATGGCCAGCGGCGTGCAAAGACCTGGCGAAACACGGCTGGCTATTAATGATCATATATTCAATAGCGGCATGATCGGCGTCTCATTTGCCGGGCCGCTGGAGGTTGACTGCGTCGTCTCGCAGGGGTGTCGCCCGGTTGGTCCTACCTTTACCATCACGCAGGGGCACGAAAATAATATTCAAATGCTCGATGGCCGGCCCGCCATGACAGCCGTGCGGGATATGATATCCGGCCTGTCCATGGAGGACCGCGAGCTCATTCAAAAGCGCAGCCTGCTGATCGGACGGGTGATTGACCAGCGTAAGGGAAATTTCGGCCGCGGAGATTTTCTGGTTCGCAATATCCTGGAAATTCATCGGTCCGATGGCAGCATTTCCATCGGTGATTTTGTACAGCCCGGCCAGATTATCCGGTTGCACGTGCAGGACGCACGATCGGCGGATGAAGACTTGCGACTGCTGTTGCAGGGAGAATTAATGCTGGCTGAAGTGCCGCACGGAGCGCTGATGTTCAGTTGCAACGGCCGTGGAATGAATCTCTTCGGTACGCCGCATCATGATATTCAGGCCCTTCGCGAAGTCGTGGGGGCCATACCCGTGGCCGGGTTTTTCTGTGCCGGTGAATTAGGCCCCGTGGGCGGGCGCAATTTTATTCATGGACAAACCGCCATTATTGCCCTGTTCCGTTAAGGCCCTGCTTTTTTACAGGACACCATACCCCATGACCGCACCCATTGCCCCACCGCATGAAATTGAAATCAAGCTTAAAGTGGCTGGTGATTATGAACCGATGTCCCAGCGCCTCACAGCCGCCGGTGCACGGTATGTTCGGGATGTTCGGGAAACAAATATTTTTCTGGATACCTCCGACGGCCAACTGCGCACCAGTCGCGCTGCCCTGCGGCTGCGCCATCAGATAACCCCGGAAGGACAGGTGCTGCCCAGTGTCGTAACCTGGAAAGGCCCGAAGACCGTTGCCCAGGTCAGCAGTCGACCATCCGTTGATTTTTACGCCCAGCCACCGGAAATGGCGGAATTATTATTCTCCCAACTGGGATATGTGAAGTTCATGGAGTTCCAAAAACGACGCCGCAGTTATGAATTCCGCGATTGCCTGGTGGAACTTGACGACATGCCGGTGTTCGGCTTTTTTTTAGAAATCGAAGCCCCCACCGAGGCCGCTGTGATGGCGGCCCGCCGGGAACTGAAATTGGAAGATTTACCCGTTGAAGAAACCAGCTACTTCGCCATGGTAAAAAAATACTTACAGCAACACCCCGAACTTGGCGGTCAATTACACTTTCCGTAATCCGCGGAAAACAAGGGGCCGCCCAGCTTCACCGGAACCCCGTCTGCCACGCGTCACAAAGCCGCCGGCGCTGCCGGTGGTGGCACATGAGAGTGTCGCGCCAATCTCGAAATGATTGTGGTGCCGCTCTTAACGGTCGCATCCATCCCTATTTCAAGCCCGTCGTGGCGATGCCGCGAATAAATGTTTTTTGTGCCAGAAAAAACAACACCAGCACCGGTGCGATAATCAACAGGGACGCCGCCATCAGCAGATTGTAACTCGTGCCGCCGGACCGGCTCTGATACACCTGCAATGCCACGGAAAGTGTAAAACTGCTCTGATGGGTTAAATACACCAAGGGTCCCAGAAAATTATTCCACGCGCTCATAAAGGAAAACAATCCCACCACCAGCAACGCCGGACGCGTCAGCGGCAGCATAATGCGCCACCATATTCCAAAGTGGGAACAGCCATCCATCACCGCCGCCTCGGAAAGCTCACGGGGAATGGTCAAATAAAACTGCCGCAGCAGGAAAATGAAAAATGGAATGCCAAAAAACGCCGGAACCCAAAGCGGTAGATTTGTGCCAATCCATCCCAGCTCCCGGAAAATCCGGTACAGCGGCACCATAAACACCGGGAACGGAATCATCATGGATGCCAGCACAATACCGAACACCAGCCCACGGCCCCGCCAGCGGATTTTTGCCAAACTGTACGCCACTAACGAGGACGACAACATCGCCCCCAGAGAACTCAAGGACGCGATAATTAACGTATTACGGGCAAAAAGGGAAAAATCAAATTGCGGATCCTGCAGCACATGACCATAGTTTTGCCAGCGTAGCGGATGCGGAATCAACACCGGTGGAATCTGTACCGCCTGCACTTCGCGTTTTAAACTCGTATCAATCATCCAGAGCAGCGGTGCCACATATGCGGCGGCAGCCAGCAGTAAAAGAAGATGCGTCAATAGGCGTTGCTTACGGTTCATGCGTAATAGACCCACTTTCGCGCCGAAGCAAACGCCAGCACTGTCAGAAAAAGAATAATCAGCAATTGTATCCACGCCATCGCACACGCCGGCCCCATGCGCAACTGATTAAACGCCGCCTCAAATATATACATACTGTAAAAAAGCGTGGATCGGCCCGGCCCGCCGCCAGTCATTACGTAGGGCACATCAAATATCTGCCAGCTCCCGATGATCCCCATAATTAAATTAAAAAATATCACCGGCGACAGCATCGGCAGGGTGATATTAAAAAAGCGGTGAATGGCACCGGCCCCGTCCATTTCGGCGGCTTCATGCAGTTCACGCGGGACATCCTGCAGCCCCGCCAGAAATATCACCACCGTCTGACCCACTCCCCAGAAGCTGATAAAAATAATCGCGGCCATTGCCCAGTGCGGGTCGCCTAACCATACCGGAGGCTCTATGTGCCGCAGAGAAGCAACCGTGCCATGCCCCGCGTCCAGCGCCCGGGCCAACGGAGAAAGTATCTCTCGGCCAAGCACGTGCAGCACCGGCCGCAGCACCGCATTAATCAAGCCTTTGTCCGCATTAAACAGCCATTGCCAGATCAACGCGGACGCCACCAACGGCACCAGCGAGGGCATAAATACAATCGTGCGGTAAACGCCCGCGCTGCGCATGGGCTGATTCAACAGCAGCGCCAGCAGCAGACTTAACGTCAACGTAAAGGGTACGGAAATCGCCGCATAAATAATCGTGTTCCACAGCGCCGTGTGAAAGGCGTGGTCCGTCAGCAGATGCCGGTAATTGGTCCAGCCGATCCATATCGCCGGCTGCAACATGCTGTAATTGCAGAAGCTGTAATACAAACTCATCGCCAGCGGGTACACCAGAAACGCCGCCACGCCAATAAGGTACGGTGCCGCAAACGCCATACCCGCCAACTGCTCACGCCAGGTAATGCGCTCATTCATCGCTGCAACTCCTGCCTGAGCCGCAGCTTGGCGAGACGATTTTCCCGCTGCACCCACTGATCCGCCAGAAATTGCGCATGACGAATCTGACTGATCACCGACGCACCCATCCATATACGATTGGCCATGACCGTCATTTGCAGATTCACGCGCGGCCAGATCGGACTTGGCGGCAGGGACTGCACATTGGGGTTGCGGGATATGCGATCAAATACCCGGATATAGGGGTTGGGATTCCTGCGGATGTATTGCGCACTGGTCTTCATCAGCGGCGAGGGCTTGGCCTGCTTATCATTAAGGTATTCCAGATTTTTCTGCTGAATAAAAAATTTCAGCACCGCCAAGGCCGCCTTTACGTGTTTGGCTCCGCGCGGAATAACCCAGATATCACAGTCGCCAAACGTCGCCGCGCCGGGCGGTCCAAAACTTGTGGGAAATGGTGCTACCCCGTAATGCCCGATCAGGCTGGGATTATCGCGATTGATAAAATTCGCCAGAAATGGCCCCTGCAATTCCATGGCAACCTGTCCGTCGATAAAGGGGTTCAACGGCGAATTGAATTGCCCGAATCCGCTTTGAAAGCTGTCCACCTCCTGATATCCCAGGCGCTTGGAAAAACTCTGCAGCCACCGATAGGCTGCAAGTTGCTGCGGCGTATCAATCCTGAAATAGCCCGTCTTGAAATCATAAATATGGTTGCCAAAATAAATGCCCCAGTCCGGAGCGTACCAGTTCGGTTCCATGGGCAAAAAGCCCGCCTGCCGGATCGTGCCGTCAGACTTGATGATGGTCAACCGCGCCGCCATCTCGCCGAGTTGTTTCAAGGTTGTGGGGGGCTTATCAGGGTTCAGCCCGGCTTTGGCAAATAAAATTTTATTCCAATACAGAGCATTGGGGTCCGTTGTGGCCGGCAGCCCGTACAGCCGCCCGTAGGGAGCGCAAAGTTTCCACGCGAAGGGCACAAACGTGTGATTTGTTACCACATGATGCCGCACCAGCGTATTAAGCGACGTAAGTGCATGGTAGGAAATAAATTGCCCCATAATCCCCGACCAGATTGTTACCAGATCAGGCGGATCACCACCGGCTGTGGAAATCAGCGTTTTGATATTCACATTGCTGACTTCCACCATATTGATATATATATGGTGCTGCGAGGCATTGAATTCATTGACAATATGTTCCATCGCCCGGCCTTCAAAGCCGGTCCATTCTTCCCAGTAGCTTACGACCACGCGCTTATGGACCGGCGCGCCGTTGGGAAGAATATGTGTGCCGGGCCGGTCGCCGAAGACAAACATCGCCGCCGCGCCGATGGCCAGCATCGCAATGGCAATCCGATGCGCCGCCCGCGTAAACCGGGATGATTCCTGTGGTTCCATCGACCGCCTTATGGTTTTGTAATAATCTCCATGCCGTTCATGTAAGCACGCAGTGCTTCCGGTACACGCACCGTACCATCGGCATTCTGATTCAGCTCCAGAATGGGAATCAAAATCCGCGGGCTGGCCGCCACCGTGTTGTTCAGCGTATGGCAATACTGCACCTTGCCCTGGGCATCACGATAACGCAATTCACACCGCCGGGCCTGAAAATCATACAGCCGGCTGGCGCTATGCGTTTCACCGTAGGCATGACGCGACGGCATCCAGGTTTCAATATCAATCATCGAGGCGTTCTTCGGGCCAAGATCACCCGTGCAGCACTGCATCACACGGTAGGGCAAATTCAGGCGTTGCAGCAGCAGTTCACTGTTGGCCAGAATCGCTTGATGCCAGCGGATGGATTCCTCCCGGTCATTTTTGCAGATAATAACCTGTTCAACTTTATCAAACTGATGAATGCGATACAGCCCGGATGTATCCTTACCGTACGTTCCCGCCTCACGCCGAAAGCACGTACTTTGCGTAACAAGTTTCCGCGGCAACTGTGCCTCATCCAGAATTTCATCCAGATAAAACGCGGTCAACCCCACTTCACCCGTGCCTGTTAGAAAGCGCTCATCTTCACCGGTTTCATTGATTTCCCCCACCCGGTATGCCTGCTCCCGCCCGGCAGGAAAAAACCCCGTTCCGCGCATTGCCGCCTCACGCACCAGCACCGGCACGGTCATGGGCGTAAAACCTTTTTCAAATACCATCATATCCATGGCCAGCCGGAGCACCGCCTGATGCAGCAACGCACCGGCTCCGGTAAGAAAATAACTCCGTGAGCCGGCCAACCGCACGCCCCGTGGCACATCAAACAATTCCAGCTTTTCACCCAGTTCTATATGGCTGCGCACCGGAAAGTCAAAGCTTGGCACATGGCCCCATGTTCGCAATTCCACGTTGTCTTCCGAAGATTTTCCCTGCGGAACGTCACTATCCGGCGGCAGCGGAATGGTCAGCAACCGAGCGTCAATGTCCGGTTGCAGGGCTTTAATCTGTTCTTGCAGTTCCACTGATTCCTGTTTGATTTCCGTCGGGCGCTGCCGCAGCTCAGCCGCCTGCTTTTCCAACTCCGCCCGCGTCGCCGGATCTTTCTCCCCTTTGATCCGACCCATCAAGGGACCGATTTCTTTCGTAATTCGATTCTGTTGCGTGGCTAATTCCTGTAGCCGCTGCTGCAACGCGCGGGATTGCGCATCAAGTTCCAGCAACCCGTCGAGATCAACGGAAATATTTTTCGCTTTAGCCCCTTCGCGCACCACACCGGGATTTTCCCGGATAAACCGCATGTCCAGCATAAGAAACCGCCCAAACCCTTAAACCCAGAAATTCAGACAGTATCATAACAATTAATTCCCATTCAGTCGCCGGGGAAGCGGAGGTTACGCCTTACAGGGGACAGGTTACAGTGAAATCTGGACGGCGGAAGGTGATGAGGCGCTGGCCAAAGCGGTTACGGATGGGAAGAAATAATGCGTGTGCTGGTCGTCGTTGAGGGCAAGCATGAAAGTGGGTATTTCCAAACTCGAAGCCCGCTGCCCCACAGGCTTTGGCGCATTCGCAAATCGCGTGCGAAATCTTTGAACTAAAATCACGGCCAGCGGCGCTGCGCCGCCGGAGAGCCTCCGCCATTCAGCAGCCCGTCGCCCCCGCCGGGCCAGTCGATCATGCAACAAATCACCGGAACTTCCAAATTGTTGATCCGTGATCCTTGATCCGTGAAATCCACCACAGAGGAAGCTGAGGAAAACGGAGGATGGCCATCGGGCGCGGGAAAACGATCCACAGATTTCCCGGATCGCATCGATTCCTCGGCCCGCTGTAACACGTAACCCCGGATTGAGTAACGGCATCCCGCATCTGGCAAAATTGCAGCGCAGCGCTTCAAAACCTTCCAACTCCTGAATACCGGCCCGTTAATCTGGGCAATCGGTGAAATCAGTGGATCAGTCCCTTACCCGACCGTCCAGTCCTCAGGCTCAAGGCCAAGGTATTGAAAGTCCTCGGTATTATTGGTTACCAGACATGCCCGGTGCCGGGTTGCCAAAGCCGCCAGAAGAATGTCTGCGTCTTCGCGCTTCCGATTCTCTTTTACCGCCTTTATCCACAGGCGCACAGCGATTTCCCATGTTTCCCGATCAATATCGCGGTAAGGTAGTGTCAGCCACAAGGCCGTCAGGTATTCAATCGGGTCGCGCTTGCCACGTAATTCCAGGCCGCGCATGACTTCAAAATATTCAATGGGTGTAATTACAATTTCATCCTCGTCAACGAGGGCCTGTCGTAAGCGCCTGACCGGAACCGTTTGCCGGCGCAGAATCGCGATCCATATATTAGAGTCGAGAATGTACCGCATTTTCAATCTTTCGGCTGCCGCAAGCGGAAGCGGTTTAGCGCAACGTCAGCCTCCAAGCTCGTCCAGAAGGCCTCGCCCTGACGGTCTTCTGTCTGCAGCCATTGATCCAGAATCCGGACGGCTTTTCGTGTACGCGCGCCACGTTTGGCAACTGACGGCCGGGCCTTAGGCCTGATAGCGGGCCTCACACCAACCTCCGCCTGCCGCTTAAGCGTTTCAAACTCACGCTTCGGCAGCAGAATAAAAGGCTTGCCTCTGATTCTCAATTCGCTGGTATGGTTCGCCATAATCGAGGTTCCTTGATGCATTACAAATTCTGTTGCCAGTGTTCCAGCACGTTGGCCCTTGCCTGGTCAAGCAGTGCGTGAGCCTGAAATTCGGTAACTGTTGGGAAGTCAGAGAGAAAATGGCCAACGCAGTAGCCGCGATCAAGGAAGTCAAATAGCGCAACCACCGGCACACGCGTGCCGGTGAAGCAGGGAACCCCGCCTTGAATATTCGGATTGATCGTTGCGATAGTCATCGTAATCATTATATCCAGTGTCGCGACGGCGACACAAATGGCATTTTGCATCGGGCGACGAGGAGTCGATGGGAGATTGTGGACAGGTTCTGTGCAGTACGTTCAGAAATAGCAGTATTGGCAGCTCACCAGGAGTTAAAACCCGGAACCTCGCATTTAGCATTTTCTGGAAGTGCTGCGCTTCAATGATCAATGACCAGTAGATAAGGAAGTCCACCGGCCTCTTTGATCATTGATCAGTGCTCCGTGACCATTGCAACCGGTTCCGCCACAATGAGCTGGGCCGCTTTACCACCTATGTACGCTTCGCTCTCCGTTGGCGAGCCATTTCATAGCCACCACGTTGTCGCACCACTTCTGCTAAATTGGCAAGAAACTGTTCTTGGCCCGGTTCTCCACGCCCCTTCCACTGCGGACAGAATAACGCCAGGATTCCGTCGCCGCAGGCAACCCTGTGGCGCTGAAGGCTTACGTTGACAACGAATCCCATTGGGGAAATGCAGCGAAAGACCGACAATCGGGCGGCCGCCCGCTCCGCGTCGGACATCTCGATAATCTCCACTTTCGCCCCACAGGCGGCTAAGGCCTGAGGAAGCTCGGCGACGAGCGCGGGCGGTACGCAAATCCCCTGAAGATTTTCCGGTCCGGCCATTTCTACCATCCTCCTCTGCCACGCACGAACGCGCGGTGCGCCACAGTCGCACAACGGTACGCGTACCCGGCCTCATCGCCTGTGAGCGCGAGCGCCGGACGACGCACGGGAATTCCGGTTAGCTGGGAGCCAGGTTCGGCGGTGCCGGCAGCCTCGTTCGCAACTGCCATCCCACCGAGGCCCAGGGATCCGGTCCCCGGTGCCACCGAATGCCAAGCCCCGTTTACACCATAAAGCATATGGATGTAAAACGGTGCGGCCCCTTTCGTCAACGCGCTGTCCATGGTACCGCCGAGATCGTAAGTGCATGGGGTGTCGGGAAGATTCGTGGTGCCGGTGCCACCGGTGGCGTTGTACTGCGTGCTGCTGGTGTGGTTGGAATTAAAATCAAATTGGTGGCCGTCGGTATAATTCAGCGCACTATTCATGCAAATCATTTTTCGGCCCTCCCGCGAGGTTCGACCCTGCCAATGTCCTGCATCGCCGCCTCCGTCGCCTCGATAAAATCGAGAATCCCTGCCCTCCGTTTGTGCCGCGCCAGCAAATTCCCAAGGATAAACGGATCGGGCTTCGACGGCAATAACCTCGAAAGGTATATTGCAAATTCATGCAGCAGCGGCGGCCAGTCATACACATAGAATGAGGGCCGCTCGTTGCTCACCAGTACGACATCGACGGGTAGGTCTAATGCGAGGGCGTATGCACGGCGCACAGCCAAGGCAACTTCCTGTCCAGTCGTTGCCTCCGGCCGCAAATGCTTTAGTTCGAGGACGAACTGCTCGTCTGTGCAACTGTGCTTGGACAACCGCCTAAGCCGGCGCTCAAGACGAACAGTCGGAACATAAACCCCGCTTAAAATCATGACCAATCCGAATGTAAACAGGAGGCCGAAAGCCACTTTCGCGCGGAGCCGTGGCTCGTCTCTGGAAAGGCTAAGAACGTAGTTCACTATAAGCGCGGAGAGCAGCAGGCTGACCATTATTTCCGTCACCGTGAACTTCATGTCTCTGCGCCAAAAACTCGGCATCGCGCGATGGAAATACGCGGATCGCAGCCGCAACTCCTGGCGCAGTTGCGATGACCTCGCGAGAGTCGCTGCCCATA
>JAKBCC010000006.1 GCA_021808105.1 Planctomycetota bacterium | reverse complement strand
AACAAGGCCCACGCCGGATCGCGTGCTCCGAAAATGGAACGCGCCGGCCTGAGCTTTCGTCAGTTCGATGATCGTCGCTTGCCCCGTCTTGACCCGATACCATCGCAGAAGATGATTGACGCGGCGAAGTAGCTTTTCCGCTTCGGTGTGGCGCTGGCGTTCCTGGTCCGAAGCGGTGCCGCCCGGGAATGCCTTGAATGTCGTCGAGGCGTCAGTCCGAGCCTCGGGGGTGCCATCCGTATTGGTGATTGATCGTTTGGTCAAACGCACTGATCCACCGACACTTGGCGTTTTATAGTTGCCACCCGGCAAGGCCAGCAAATAAGGCAGTCGGATCGAGACACGGATGGTCGTTGGCATGGCACTTCCATTACTCGCAATAAATCAGTTTCAACTTTCCGGTAAAGCCGTGCTGATTCGCGTACTGCTTCAGATCCCCCACGTAGTTATCTTTTACCTTTTCCGGCTTCAGCCCCTCGGAGAACGAAACGTACGCAATGAGCCATCCGTTGTTTTGCTCAAAGAGTTGTGCCAATACCTGACCGGTGCGGCTCCGGAATGTCGAGCGATAAAGCCCAAATATCTCCCCGATCCCCGCGGCGTATGCAACGTTCTTTTTAAATGACATAACTAGGCCTCCGCCTGCATCGTGTCCGGCTGGTTTCGCACCGTATGTTCACTACGTATTATACACGCGAGCCGGTACGATTGTCACGACGGTTCGGGAAGCTTCGCTGATCCGGCGATGTCCCACAACTTCCACCGCCAGCACTTCGGCTATACCAGGGTGGATCTTCGCCTCAATATCCAGCTGATTGCCCGCCACCTCATGAAAATTACGCCTTCATGGGGCCGGTGACGCGGGATTTTACGGTTCGGCGGTCAATGCCGAGACTCCGCGCTGCGGATTCATAGGTGCCGACTTTCTGGTACACCAGTGTCGTGTAAAAGTTCAAAAGTTCTTCCTCCGTCATCAATCCATCACGGATTTGGGTGAATTGCCCGGATTGCCCATCGCCGCGCGATAAATCCGGCGGCTGATAGTTGCGCCGCACCAGAATATTTTTTACGCACTGCTCCAACTCCCGGAAATTTCCGGGCCAGGCATAATCGGGATGACGGGTGATCCATAATTTGACGTCGGCGTTGAGCTTGCGGCGGTCGTGTTCGCCGGGGATGAATCGCTGCGTAATAAAGTCGATCAGATTGTCCACATCTTCCGGGGCTTCGATAATCTGCTGACGCAGTGATGGCGTGGTGATGACATCGGAACAGAGGCGAAAATAAAAGTCCTGGCGGAATTTGCCGCTGTGCATGTCGCGGGCCAGATCATGATTGGTGGCGGCGATAATTTTGCCGCGGAAAGTGCGCGGCACACTGTCGCCTACGCGCTCAAAGATACGGTATTGCAGCACGCGCAAAAGCTTGACCTGAATCGGCTCATCCGCGTCGCCGATTTCATCAAGAAATAATGACCCGTGCGGCGGGCATGATTCCAGGCGGCCCTTGCGATCGCCCAGTGCTCCGGTAAATGAACCGCGGGCGTGGCCGAAAAGTTCCGATTCAATGAGATGGGGTGATAACGCGGAGAGAACCGTGGTGGAAAATAAATTCTCCGGCACATCGGCAAAACGTTTTGTGGCGGCATGAAAGGGCAGATAGCGGGCCTGTGCAATGGCCTGTGCCACGCGCTCCTTGCCGGTACCGGAAGGTCCGACGATCAGCGTGGCAATGTCGCCCATTTTGTCATATAGCTCGAGTTGGTAAAGGCGCATGTTATGGGTGAAAATGGACTCCCAAACCTTGGCCCGCAGATCAATCATGCAAGGTGAAAAGCCGATAATGGAACGGTAGATTCCCTGAAATGCGCGCGTGACCTGGTAACAGCAGGCAAATAAATGTTCCGCGCGATAGTGACACGCGCGCCCTGCCGCCGGCTTTTCCAGAAGGTCTTGGAATATCTCCAGGTAACGGGCGTAAAGGCCGGCATAACCCGCGCTACTTTTGCTGTCCGTCACTGTGCGATAAAAATCACCTTCCAGAGCATAAAACAGATAATGCACCACGGCATCCTGATAGAGCCGCCATTCCTGTAAACTCGGCGCAGCCTTGCCCGCCATCCGACGGCGGAGCGTGGCAACAAATGCCGCAACCTTTTCCCGCGTGCGCGTTTCGTTCGGGCGTTCCATCTGCCCGGTGGTGGGAAAGTTCCAGGCGGTATCCGAGGCAACATAATCATCACCCAGTACCGCGCGCTCTAATTCCATTCGCTCCGGCACAAAGGGATTGCAAAACGTCAGTTGCGCGATGGCCTGAGCCAGCGGCAGTTCATCGGAATTCAATAAGGCCATGAAAGAAGTCTCCAGATTCCATACGCACTATACATCCATTGTATATCAATAGAACATAAAATGCCTATACTGGGGTGAATTTTTTCGGCTGCTGGTGGAACGATTTTATGGCCTGCCTTTCTTTCGGCAATCCGCTGTCAGCACCGCTGATTTAGAGCACGGGCTTACTCTCGTTCTTCCGGGTATCGAGGCCGCAGGCCCGTATGCACAGGCCATGGTGGATGGTCTGCTCGGCGCGGTTCCCGGTGCAGTGCGGATATTTTACTGGGGCATCGCGTTTCCGGAAGGGTACTTTCCGAATTTAATGTGGCTGCGGCGAAACCGGGCCAGGGCCGCCGAGCTGGTGCAGATCATTCAAAGCTATCAGGATCAGTATCCAGGCCGCCCGGTGCATGTGGTGGCTAACAGCGGCGGTGCCGGGCCGGCGATTTTCGCGGTCGAAATGCTGCCGCCGGATCGCAGCATCGACGGATTGGTATTTCTCAGCGGAGCGGTTTCCAGCACCTATGATTTACGTCCGGCGCTGCGGCGGTTGCGGAAAGGGATTTATAATTTTTATTCCCATCGTGACTGGATCGTTCTGGGAATTGGAACATGTTTATTCGGCACCAGCGACCGTAAGCCACAGGTATCCTGCGGTTTT
This sequence comes from Planctomycetota bacterium, assembly GCA_021808105.1. Classification (GTDB taxonomy): domain Bacteria; phylum Planctomycetota; class Phycisphaerae; order WQYP01; family WQYP01; genus JAMDCX01. The sequence continues at coordinate 45,990 of JAKBCC010000006.1, read as the reverse complement.
GTTGGTTTCAAACGGCCTGCGAAGCTTTGTGACGCGGAGAATCTTTATGCAAAAGTACATCAGGATATCTGGACGCCCGCCCTGGTGGATGAATGCAATCATTGGGGAACCCATGGGTTTTCCGCCTGCCCAGAGTATATTCGCCGCTATGTAGCACCTTGGATTGCCCGCAACGCAAACAGCGCGGAGTGAAGACAAAACGGCCATCAGCGGCTCATGGGCACAAAATTTCGCTCCGCTTGGTTTGACAAATCCCTGATTGCCGGTAAAACTACGTTTCGCCGCCTACATAAAAATTGATTTGGAGTTTTATCCATGCAGGATCGGCGTAATTTTCTCAAAATTTCCGCGGCAGCGGCACTTACCACGGCAGTTTCCGCCGAGGCCCATGCCGCGAATTCAAAGGCCCCTTCGCTGGGGGTGGTTTCAAGTGTTGTCGCAGAGGCTGGCGGCCTTAAGTTTGTTATTGGTAACGATGTGCTGCGGGTACAGCCACTGTCGCCGCACATTCTGCGGCTGGATCTTTTGGCCGCCGGCAAAAGCGATCCACACACGCCCGTGCTGGACCCCAAAGCGGTTTTCCCGGGTGATCCGGCGGCCAAGGTGGATTCCACGGTTGATGGCATCCGCATGGTTACCAGTGGCTTTGAATTGCACGTCAGCCGCGATCCGTGCCGCCTGACAATAATGGATTCCCACGGCCAGGTACTTTTGCAGCAAACCGCTGCTGAATCTTTACATGTCAATCCCAAAGATCAGGCCCAAACCGGCTTTTCATTTCGGCGCAACCGCCAGGCCAAGTTCTACGGCATTCGCAATTCAGCGTGCTGGTCGAAAAATATTTTGCCGCTGATTAAAGATGGGGCGGGCGTCGCCAATGACACATATCAGGTTGAAGCCTCGGTGGAAGGCGGCGGCGGAGCGCCCTTTACCTGGACCACTGACGGCTATGGCATTCTGGTGGATTCCGATGGCGGATATTTTCATATCGGCCCGGATGATATCGGCTTTTATTATGGCGATGCCAAAGCGGATAACTATGGCCGCAATTACTTCCGCCCCAACAGCCTGACGGTCTTTATTTTTGTCGGTACTCCGCCCGAGATTTTTCAGGGTCTGGCGTTGGCCAGTGGGAAAATGCCGTTGTTTCCGAAGTGGGCGTATGGCTTTACGAATTCGCAGTGGGGCACCAATCAGGAATTGCTGCGCGAGTATCTGGAAACCTACCGCGCTCTGGACATTCCCATTGATAACTTTACGCTGGATTTTGATTGGAAAGACTGGGGCGCCAGCCATTATGGCGAATTCCGCTGGAATCCCGTGAAATATTCGCAGGCTCTGTATACGCCGGATAATCCCGATGCTTTAATTAACTGGACGGGGGCGCTGGAATGCAAGATCACCGGAATTATGAAGCCCCGCATTATTATCAGCACGGTCAAGGGCAAAATTGCGCCTATGACCACGCAGGGGGCCACAGCCAAAAAGCTGGATATTTTCCTGCCGGGCGAAAAGCCTTTTGCCGATTACTTCTCCCATCTGATGTCGTTGGATGTTGATTTCTATAAGCCCATCTGCCGCCAATGGTATTGGCACGCCACCTGGACCCACCAGTGCATGCAGCACGGCATCGTAGGTTTCTGGAATGATGAAGCTGATTACGGTTACATGGGCAATTTTGAATTTTTGCACATGCAGCAGTCTTTATATGAAGGCCAGCGGCAAGACCGCCCGCGCAACCGTGTGTGGTCGATTAACCGTAATTTTTACCTGGGTTCACAACGTTACGCCTATGCCACCTGGTCCGGGGATATCAATACCAGCTTTGAGGTGATGCGGCTGCAGACGCTGGCCATGATTAACACCATTAATCTCGGACAGATGCGCTGGGCACAGGATACCGGCGGTTTTGGCGGCCACCCCACAGCAGAGTGTTACACGCGCTGGTTCCAGTTCACGGCTGTTTGCCCCACGTTACGCACGCATTGCACGCTCGGTGAACGCCGACAGCCCTGGGTATTTGGCGATCAGGCCTGTGAAACCGTCAAACAGGCCATTCGGCAGCGGTACAGCTGGTTTTTCTATGTGTATGCGCTGGAACATGCGGCCTGCACTGAAACGGGCGTAGGAATTGTTCGGCCATTAACCTTTGCTTATCCCAAAGATCACAACGTCGCCGCTATTACCGATCAATGGATGTTCGGTGATTGGATGATGGCCGCGCCCGTGGTGGAAAAAATGGGCGACGGCAAAGATGAATCCACAACCCGGCGGCTCTATCTCCCGCCGGGCGACTGGATTGATTATTTCCGCGGCGATCGCCTCACCGGCGGTAAATGGATTAATTACCAGCTTAACAAAGACTCCTGGATGGATTGGCCGCTGTTTATCAGAGACGGAGCCATTATCCCGGCGGCTGATCCGGTAAAAGCGATTCATACCGCCAAACCGGAAATGATTTATCTCGATATTTATCCGGCAGCGCAGGAAAGCCAGGGTGAATTTTACGATGATGATGGCGACTCCTACGACTATCAACATGGACAGTTCCATCGCCAGGCCATTACCGCACAAAGCCTGCATACCGGCACCGATATTCACCTTGCTGCCAACGCCGGCGCTTACAGTTCAACGGTCAAACATTTTGTCCTGCGCGTCCATGGCCAGGCCGCAAACGCGGTTATGGTCAACGGCCAAGCCCTTCAAGCTGTTGAAAATCGCTATGCTCTTTCGCAGGCCGCCGGTGGCTGGCACACGGATGTTGATGTCATCGGCCCGGTGACGCTGGTAAAAATTCCAGCGGGCGAAAAAGTGACCGTGCATCTGCGTGGAATGCAAAATATCCATAAAGAAATGGAAATTCTGGATTCGCAGGATGCGTCGATCTTCGGTCCCACGCCGCCGACGGTACCCCTGAAAACCAGCAACGATATGTATACTGATACACACTTGTTCGGCCCGTCACCAAATTTACGGCCGGCCATTATGACCAACCACACCGGCTATACGGCCGGCGGATTTATCGCAGGCTTTGCGTTGCCTGGTACCGGTGTCAGCTATTATCTGCGGCGACACACGGCGGGGCGGTACCGCGTGGCGTTCCGTGTAGCCAATGCCGATCTGAACACCCTTAAAACCATGAATGTGTACGTCAACGGTGCGATGACCGGCGAATTAAGCATCCCCTCTACCCCAAGCTGGGATACGTGGCAAAATATTGCCATTTACCTGCCCCTGGCGGCGGGCAACAACACCATTATGCTGCGGTACGATCAAAACAACACCGGCAAAATAAATCTCGACTCGGTGCGGGTGCCGCATAAGCCGTCGATGTAACGTAAAACTACCGGTGGGCGGCGGCTAAAATCAGGGGTTTTGCGGGGAGATATTTGGCGATCAGGTGCTGCACGATGAGATCCCGCTGATTCAAAAGTTCCTGGCCCGCCAGCGGATCAGTCGGGATGCCGGTTAGTTGCACGATGACGTTTATCAGTTTCCCGTCGCGCAGCAGGAGCAGGGTTATCTTGCTGCCGGGCTGATATTTCTGAATTTCCGCGCGGAAAGCTGTGGCCGTGTTGTACGCTGGAATTTTGTGGCCGTTAATTCCGATGATCAGATCATTGTCACGCATATATAAGCCGCCGGGAAATCCCGGGACGGTATGCACCACCGCCACTGCGGGAATCCATTGGGGCTTTCCGTGCTTTCGTAGTTCCAGCGGATTGGTGATGAACTCCACGCCGATAAAAGCGCTGCCATGATGCAGCCAGTTAAATTGCCGCAGATACAGTTGCATGCAAATCCGCAGCAGCCGGTTGCGCTGTTCGGCATTGTGTGTTGTAACCATCGCCGCGGCAAGTTGCGGCAAAATAAAACCTTTGGTGGACAGCAGACTTCGCTGCGCATGTCGCCGCGTGCGCCAGCTATCCGATGCCAAAGCGCCAAGCTTGCGTGCCACGCGGCGCTGCAGGGCGGTGAAGACTGGTGAGGGTGCCTCGGCAGTGGTTGCGGCTTGTCCCGATGGGCCGTTGCTGCATATAAAGCTGACGGTCAGAGCCAGTGCCAGGATGATGTGCATCCAAGGGCGACCGACATGCGATATGTTGCTGCCATCGCCCGTCTGAGTGTTGCAATTCTTCCGCAGTAAGCCGCTGTTGGATTTTTGCGTTTGCATGTGCAATTCCTGAAATCCCGGCCATCAAGATCAGCTATGAACCAGTTTTAACATCCAATAGGCCAAGGGAGCTGCAAAAAGCGCAGAGTCCAGCAGATCCAATACGCCGCCAAATCCCGGTACCACGCCGGAATCCTTGACGCCTGCATCCCGTTTCAGCAGGCTTTCCAGCAAATCCCCCATTTGTCCTGCCGCACCCAGCACCATGCCTCCCAGCAGCCCTTCCCACCACCCCAACTCAGGTGAAAAATGCGACAGTAACGCGCCAATTAAAGCCGCCGCCGCCAAACCGCCGAAAAAGCCTTCCCATGTTTTCCCCGGAGAAAGCCATGCGATCAATTTATGTTTTCCCAGCCACCGCCCGACACCGTAGGCTCCCATATCCGCCCCTTTTACCATCAGCAGAATTGATACCACCATACCGGCGGAGTGCGTCAGGCGGATGGGCATAAAAAATCCCGGCATGACCCCCAGATACACAATAGCCAATAAGGAGCCGCCCGCCGACGCCATCGCCCCGTCAATTTTCTGGCTTCGGCTGTACATGACCACCGCACCCACCAGGCCCAGGGATAAAACCGTGGGCACCAAGTAGTACGGTTTAATGGTGTGAAACCACCAGGCCACACGCACCGCAATGGGGCTGGCACCCTGGGGATGGTTTAAGAGTATCTGGGACAGTTGCTCCAGCCAGGGCCAGATCATGCACAAAAGTGAGGCTGTTACGCACACGCGCATGGAAATCGCCACGCCCTCAGCCTTGAGCAAGCGGCGCATTTCCGCGGTGGCCAGGGGAATAATCCCCAGTAAACTTAACGCCATAAGTGTGCCGGGCGGAAAAGACATAGTTCGGCCTGGCCAGCCTGCGGATAGCGCTTGATCAAAATAGAACATCGTCAATAGCAGGCCCCCGAACAGCAGGCCATAGATCAGACGCAATTTGAACATAAGCGGCTTCCGTAAACCCCGATTATAGTACGGATACCGCACGCCGGCGTAAAATGGCCGCAGAAAATTTTTCTCGGACAGACTCGGGGGATGTCCACTTTGGAAATGATGGAAATCCGGTCGGGGCAAAAGTTTCGGCGGCAGCCGCTCTCATGTCCCAGCCGAATGTGCGCTACGGTTCACCTGTTCAACTCTCTCTACCCTAAACGGGCCGCAGCCCGATCGAGGCTTGAGCAGTAGAGAGTAGAAAGTAGACCGCAGGAGGCGCAGTTTGGGCGACAGCCACTCTCTATGTCCCAGCCGTATTTGCTCTACTGTTCACCTGTTCTACTCACACGTGCTCTAATCGGGCCGCAGCCCGATTCGCTCTACTGCTCACCTCTCTGAATTCCCCTGCTAATAAAAAAGGCCGCCCAAAGGGGGCGGCCTTTTTTATTAGCGGAAGGAGACGGCGATAAGGCTAATCTGCCGATGGCAACGGCGCTACTTGCCTACGGCAAATAAAACCATCGCACGCAACACCCTCGGCGGCGAGCGCGTTGCTTGTACGTCCGGATGCGCGCACAATTTGAATGTGGGCTGTGGCGTTGTCGTTACATTCCATTGTTCCGGCGGTAGTGTACCCGATACAATCGGTACCGCATGTTTCTAACCCTATGGTATACTTTTGTTTGGATTTATTGGAATGATAGTATCTGCTTCAGACACAGCGCCATAATCCGGAAAGGAATCTGTATTCATGCCAAAACAGCCGCTTGCAGAAGTTTTCGGGTTCCCGATTGCGGATAACTCGGACGAGGCCCGGCGGTGCCGGAAAAATCGCTTGTGCCCGTTCGGCAACAGGGTGCCGAATTGCACCAAAGACAAGGCGAATGACCCGCTTGGCGTGTGCAGCATATTTGACGGAGGATCGGTGGTCATCACCTGCCCCATCAGGTTCCGCGAGCGCTGGCTGATTGCCGAGGATGCCGCAGAGTTTTTCTTCCCACCGGGTGCCAAGTGGACGACACTTACTGAAGTCCGCCTGAAGGACGCCTACGATAAATCTACTGGCAATATTGACGTTGTTTTATGCTCGTATGACGATCACGGAAAAATAATCGACTTCGGTGCCTTGGAAGTTCAAGCGGTATACATTTCAGGGAATGTGCGTAATCCGTTTGAACACTACATGGAAAACCCGAAAGCCCGGGCCGGCATGGACTGGAGCCGGGAGCAGTGGTATCCGACTCCGGATTATCTTTCGTCCTCCCGAAAGCGGCTGGCCCCCCAATTAATATTCAAAGGTGGAATCTTCAAGGCGTGGGGTAAAAAAACAGCCGTTGCCATCAACAGAGGCTTTTTTGAGACGCTGCCAATTCTGCAATCGGTGGACGCCAACGAAGCGGAAATGGCTTGGTTCATATACGATCTTCACAAAAGTCCGGCGACCGGGGTATATGCTTTGACAAAGGGGCAAACTGTATACACGAGGTTTGATGAAAGCTTGGCAAAACTTACCCGATCTGATCCGGGGAACGTCGACAGGTTTGTAGCGCAATTACAGCAGAGAGTTGACGAGAAATTGGATGGCAACCCACCTACGACGGAGGTGATCCTTGGGCCGTCTTAACGCAGGTTACCAGCAGGCATTTTGGAACGTCGGTATCCCGGACCGGGTGGTCAACGTCGCGTCCGTGCCGAAACGCAGCCCATTTCGGTATCCCGGTGGCAAAACGTGGCTAGTGCCGCGCGTGCGCGAATGGCTAAGAAGCCGTACCCATCGCCCAGACTTGATGATCGAACCATTTGCAGGCGGTGCAACGGTCGGCTTGACCGCAGCCTTCGAGGAATTAGCCGGGCATGTGCTGCTTGTCGAACTGGACAGCGAAGTCGCGGCAGTTTGGAAAACGATTCTCGGGCCAGAAACCGAGTGGCTCGTTCAGCGGATATTGACCTTTGACCTGACCTACCATAACGTCCGCGAGGAACTGGCAAAAACCAGTAACAGCACGCCGGAAATTGCCTTCCGCACAGTGCTGAAAAATCGCACTTTCCACGGCGGGATTCTTGCACCGGGGGCCAGCCTGATGAAGAACGGTGAAAGCGGCAAAGGACTGCGATCAAGGTGGTATCCCGTCACCCTGGCGCAACGAATCCAAGCCATCGCCAAGATTCGGGACCGCTTCACGTTTCAAGAGGGAGACGGGGTGCAGGCAATCCAAGATCACTACGGCATGAAAAACGCCGCGTTTTTTATCGACCCCCCGTACACAGCGGGGACCGCGGCCGGCAAACGGGCAGGATCACGGCTGTACACGCACCATCGCCTCGACCACGAGCAGCTTTTCTCCGCCATTCAAAGCGTGCAGGGCGATTTTCTTATGACCTATGATGACGCCCGCGATGTGCATCAGCTTGCGGAAAAGCACGCCTTCCAAACCCGCTTGATATCAATGAAAAATACACACCATGCGAAAATGAGCGAACTTCTTATCGGCAGGTCGTTGGATTGGGTGGGGTAGTAATGACTCAGGAACAATCCTCGACCGAACTAAATCAGTCATCGGGCAATGCTTGTGAGCCGTTATGAAGGCCATCAACCAGTGGTGCAAAGACAAACCCCCGGCAATCAGGATGCTGGCAAAAATCATCGCATTTTCCGCCCCGGACATCCGCCGCGCCGTCGATCCGAACTTAGTGAATAAGTTGCCGTCCAGTTGGCAATATCCACAACATCCGACACACTGGCATGCCTGTTACACATCCACCCGCAAGATTCGGGCAATCCTCTTTACCATGCTCTTTGAGAGCCACGAACGCACGGGTGCCAAGCTCTACCGCTGCTGGAGTTTCTCATTTGCCCGCGACGCCAATATCCGCATGCTTGGCATTTGGAACGGCTTATCAGACAAACGCCGCGCCTCTGGCATACGATTCGGTAACTGGCTTTGCAAAATATTCGAAGCGGGGCTGGACCGCCAAATCCAAACAATGCTCAAGCCCGCCCAACTTACACCATTTGCCGAATCGGTCATGCGTGAGGCTGAAATGCAATTTTTTATCCGTGTCTTTATTCCATGCATGCTCTTGTATGGCAAACCACCTTCCCGCTTATTACGATCCGCCCGGCTGGGTGATCTCACGGCATTGAAGACGTTGATTTCAGTCGACCCGCACGTTGCGAATGATCCCGGTATAGCCCGACTAAGATATAAATGGCAAAACGACCCGGCAAAACGCTACAGCCTGGCCCGACTGAACACCGCTTTAATTCCACGTCCGCAGTCCCAACCCAGCCTGTGGCTTATCAAGGCCCGACTGGGTGGCCTTCTACTACATTTCAGCAACTCTCTTAAACCAATCAACTGCCACGTGCTGGGGCCACAGGACATCCGCGCCCTATTCGACGCGGCTGCTCGGGATACCGTTGGGAACCAATCTGATCCCACACTTGCCGACGTTGACGATGAGGCCTTCCGCAGACGACTAAGGGCTTATGCCAAGCTCTGGGCAACGGCACTCGGAAAAAGTGGTACGCAACATTCTTCCGCCGCGTACCGGTAAGGCCTAATCCCATCATCTATCGTGACCGGCTATGGCCAGGTCACGATCTAATTTTACGACCCGACAATCAGTCCGCTGCGGCGACGACCGCGCAGACCGCACGCCAGCAATACATTCAGATAACCCCGCATGGCGTTTTCAGTACCAAACTGCTGACCGCGTCGAGGCCGTAGCAGACGCCGACAAGGCCCGGCGGCTTTTGGCGTCGCTCATCGCCCGCCGAATTGTAAGTTCAGTTTCACCACTTTCTGATAACAAGGAGAAAACACTATGACCGCACCCTGCTACCGAATCGAAGGAATTCTGCAAGCCGTTCGCCCCCGCACAAACCACCTCGGAGAGGTTCTAGCCGAGGGCGTCACCATTGACGTCATCATGGAGGGCGGTATTGCGCCAGTCAATGCTTCCGCCGGCTTTGATGAACTCTTCAAATACCGAGGCCGGCGCGTGATCGTCGAAGGCCCCATCGAGTTTTATTGTAGCAAAAAGCGTAGAGTGACTTTCCCGCAAATCGGAACCGCCACCACCGTGAAACCCATGCCCGGCGCAACCACATCCGCGCTCGCAACGCTCTTCGATCCGTTACCAACTGTATCTTCCCCACTCCACAACACCAATCCCGATACCAACCAGTCCATCACCATCTGGCGCGGCATTGATACCATCAAAATCGGATTAGGGGTTAAATGGACGAATCCGGAAGCCCTCTCCATGCTGGCCGCCCTTCAAGCCAATGTCCGGGAAAAACCGGCGGAGTATACGTTTTACATCGGCAATCAGACATGGGCGATCCTGCCTTACGGCCGCAAAAAATATCGTTACGGAATCCAGCACGGCCAACTGGCTATGTACTTCTCAGAAGAAGAATTCTCCGAGCGAACGCCAAATTGCATGGTGGAGGCCTATCCGCAGGCTATCGCCGGAAGAAGGCCCTACGAATTGCTGGAGGCAATCGACAATGTGTTAGACCAAATCGGAGGTACGCGGAATTGGGACAAAATATCCGAACTGCACCTTACCACGGATACTCATTGCCCGGTACCATTGCAAATGCCGGATATCTATGACCATGACCACCTGCCCAAATGGATTACCGTGGCCCGTAATGTCCGCCGGTACATGCAGGAAGATCAGAAACTTGAAGCGTTATTCCAAAAAGGGCGCACCCTTACCAGTATCCGTATCGGCGGAGAACAATTACATGTCCGAATTTACAATAAGCAGATCGAGTTAAAACGACACCCCGAAAAGGCATGGGAACGCGGCCTGTGGAATAACCCCTTGGCAAGTAGCGTCACACGCACCGAATTTCAAATCCGCAGGGAAAAACTCAAAGAATTTCAAATTGAAAGCATGGCCATGCTGGAGCGTAAAATACCGGGCACTTGGGCCTATTTGACCCAAGTGTGGCTTACGTTGAATACCCAACATAACTCCAAGGGAAACCGTGACGCCACCCCCAGTGAATTCTGGCAACAGGTACAGGCGGCATGGAGTACCGCAACCCCCAACCGGCCAATCCCCAGCGTGGGCGAGAACGCCCTCCAACGCATTTTGCAGGGTTTTGGCAATCTGCTATCCGCTGCGGCCATCCTCGACAAACGCAATGAGGATTGCATTCCAGAGCTTCTGGAAATGTGGAGGCAGGAGCACCCCGAACCATGGTATGACCAAGTGGCCAAGCGCCAAACCGAAATTCAATTGCTGAAAGGCAAGTTATGTATCCGGGATCAGGGCGCGGAGATGGAAATCGTAGAGCAATCCATGGAATGAACAACCCCATAGGTTGGAAGGAAATACCCCGTATGAAACCATCAAAAACATTGAAATCAGCATCCATGTTGCTATGGATGGAAGGGAAGGAGGGGATGCTATTAGTCATCCCCCGAAATCACCGCCGCGGCCACGCTCCGGCACCGCCTCCGGCGGTTCCGCCGGAGGCGTGTCCGCAGGCGGAGGTTTGCGGCGGACTCAATATATCTGACGCGGCGTATTGTTCTTTCCTGTGTGCTGAGACGGTAATGCGGGGCAGAGCCATCGGCGGGCACGCGAAACCGAGACCGACATCATCAGAGGCGGAACATCGTGCGCAGAGCTAAGGGCACGCAATGCTCTGGGGGCAATGAGGCCCCAATGCCCCCAGGCCCCTGTTCCCCTTCTTCCCCTGGAACGTGCCGCGACACGCGGCGATGGCAACGGGGAAAAACTTTCCCGGGCCGCCAACCACTTGATTCACGCAGTACCCGCTGCTACACTGATATACGTGGTTGGCGTGTTCGGGGTGCCCTGGGCGTCCGGAGTCCCGAACAGAGGTTAATAACAGCCCTACGGGGCCTGATACTATTTTTTTGGAGGCACACAAATGTCGAATCTCGGAGATAATAAACGACTTAAAGAAGCAGTGGACTTCATTAACGCCTACAAGCGAGGATCGGGATATCCGCTTCTACTCGTGATCGGCAAATGCGGCCACTATTTCGGACAGAAAAACGATGATGTGGAGGGTATGTGTGGGGAGGAATTCCCCATGCTGCCCCAAGATTTTAGCCGCGCCAAAGAACACGGTGACCCAACGATCTGTCGTCAATGCAGCAATAAATATAAACGTTTAAAGCGACGGTAGGCGCAACAACGACCAGCGACGATGATTCCCCGCAAAGCTCTTTATGGATATTGAAATATGTGTTTGAGTGAAATTAATGCTGCCATCAAAGCCTATGCAGAAGCATACCAGACGTTGAGTTCTTTACAATCCCAGCATTACAATCCCAGCAATTACAATCCCAGCAACAACAACATGAAGCCTTAAACATGTTACAATTTCACCCACAGAAAAAGGATGAGTGCCTCACATGGCTTCCCCAGGGAGACCCAAAGACGGGTGTTATCGGAGAATACTACGCGATGTGTTGCGTCCGTTGTATGGACGGGGGTGCTTGGAGCGCAAAATTCTCGGACAATCCAAGCGAAAAAGGCTGCGATATAATGGCTAGAAATAATATTAGCGCAAAGGAAATCAGGATACAAGTGAAGACCGTCTCCGCTTATTCCAAAACCCGAGCAATGACACCTTTGCATTCCGAGTGGGACCACCTGTACCTCATCCACCTGAAAAAGAACTTCCAACCCGATGGCTTCTGGATTCTGGAAGACGACGACCATACTTTCATGAGCCAGTACAATCCCCCTATCACGGGCCTGAAAATGCGTGATCCCGGGGATCCCAATAGCGGCACAGAGGCTATATGGAAGAATCCAAGAACAACGGATAAATTTAGCGAAATATGCAACATCCTCAAGGGGATACCACAATGAATGCAATCGGATACATCCGGAGATCAACCAACCGCCAGGAAGAATCACTGGATCAGCAACGCAGTAAATTGCAGGGCTTTGCCGCGGCACGTGGCTGGACGCTTAGCGAAATCTACGTTGACGACGCCATCAGCGGCAGCGACATGACCCGCCCCGGCTTGGATGCCATGATGAACCGTGCCCAGCAGGATAAAGAGGTTGGCATTGTTCTGGCGTGGGAACGCAACCGGTTGGCGAGGCCCAAAGACCCGGTAGACGGATTGATGCTGGAGCGAAAACTTCTCATTGCGGGCAAACGTGTATTTTATGTGGCCACCGGGCAGGAGGCCGACCGCTCTTTTGCTTCCGGTCTTATCGGATACGTGGAGCATTACCAGAACGGCGATTACTTGCGCAAGCTTTCCCGCGATACCATGCGCGGCCATGTCGCCCGGGCGGAACGCGGCTTATGGTGTGGCGGCCCGATCCCGTATGGTTTTGACCGCCTGTATACCACCATGGACGGAAAACCGAAACGTATTCTCCGCGATATGTCGGACCGTACGCAGCATGTATTGCACCCGGAAACTGGAGCACTCATCGAAATTATTCCGCCCGGACTACGGTATACCAAACCGGAATTTGAACTTTGCACGCTCGTACCATCCGATCCTGTCAGAGTACACGCCATTCAAAAGATGTTTGCCGATTATGCGGCAGGCCTGCCGATCCGCGTTTTGCGCAATAATTTGAATAAAGCCGGATTGCGCACCATCCGGGGGCGTATCTTCACAATACCCACAATCCATTCAATGCTGGACAACCCGGCATACGCGGGCATAAGCGTTTACAACCAGCGCACAGAAAGCAAATGGCACCGGCACTCCGGGGGCCAGAGCGTGGAACGCTTGGATGAAGGCTTGGAACTGCGGCCCGAAAGTGACTGGATTGTAAAACCCAACGCTTGGCCGGCAATCATTGACTAGGGCTTGCACAAGAAGATTCAAGCACGGCGTAAGGACTGCAAGGAGAATCACCGCCATACGGTCGGCACCAGTATCCATGGCAACTATTTTCTCTCCCATTGTTTTTTATGCGGAGTATGCGGCGGGCGGCTTTGTGGCCAGACCACCACCAGCGGCAAGGGATACCGCACCCGATATTATATTTGCTCCACGCACCACAACGGCGACCATGAACGCTGCCCAACGCGATACACGATACCCGCTGATACGGTGGAACCGCATATTCTCTCCCTGATCAAACGGGATCTGTTAAAACTGGCTGACGATCCACAACTTCAGGAATACGTCGCTGAGGAAATTGCCCGGCTCTCCGGCAATGATGATGACGCCCGGCAGCAGCTTCAGCGCCGCCTGGCCGAACTGGATCAGCAGACGGCCAAGTTACGGGATCATCTCAAGGCACTGGATGCCGTAACCGCGCAGGCTCTCGGCCTTTACGATGAGGCCAAGACCGCCGCCGAGGAACGCAAGAACCTTGAGGCTGAACTGCACCGGCTCCAGCGAAAACTGCCGCAGCTGCCGGATATGCGGGACATCGCCGAACGGTCACGGCAGGAGATTGAACACATGGACGACATATTCGCCAGCGGTACGGTAGACCAAAAAAAGGAATTTGTGGCGATTTACGTGAAAACCATTGAGGCTGATCCGAACGCCAAAAGCGTTAAAATCAGCCTCTTTCCGGCACTCTTTAGCCAGATATTAGCGGGGGAAGGATTCGAACCTCCGACCTCCGGGTTATGAGCCCGACGAGCTACCAGACTGCTCTACCCCGCGATCAATTTCTAATCGCATTATATTTTAGCACGGCTGCCAGTCGGATTTCACCCGACCAACTGCGTGCTTCGGCTTATGAATTCCATCTGGCCTTCATACGCCGAGTTCCATATTATGCCCGTTTCATGCCTTTAATGCAAACCGCTGAAACCGACACTTATTTTTCGCTGGCGTTTATCCGCCAATACGTTACTATTATTTTTAGTTTACTCTTCGGTGTCGTGTATTTACATCGTCGCGTGGCGATGTATTTGTGTTTTTCAGTCCCTTATAAGGAGTCCTGTTATGGCCAAGGGCAACAACAGTCAGAAGAAGGAAGTCAAGAAACCTAAGAAGGACAAGAAGAAAAAGTAAGCCTGTGGCGTTTCGCCCGGCTTTGCCAATTTCTCTTAAGACTTCCATGCACTCTCAGGCCCTGTAAAACGGGCCTTTTTTATTTCTCCGCAAAAATACTGCGGATATAGTTCACCGTGACAACTCACGAACGATACCAATATAATTTCGCGGTTTTGCGCGGCCATTGAGAATCGCACCGCCGGCAGAGCCGGCGGCTTTGTGAGGGCCGGTAAGCGATGTTTTGGGAAATTATTCAGGCCCGCTTTTTCAGCCGTACCGCGTTGCACAAACGCATTTACCAGGATTTCTGCATTTGATTGACCACCGCCTTGGCCATGCGTTCGACTGCCATTTGTTCAGCGTCCGGCAGTTGCTGGCCGATTTGCGGAATCTCGGTGCTGGAGGCGGCGAAATTAACCCGTCGCGACAGCACGGCTCCGGTGCGCAGGTTTCGCCAGGTAAAATTCACCACCAGGGTAATTTGTGTTTCCTGCGGCAAATTCGTTTGGAAGCTGTTGCTTAAAACGCCTTCAGTGACCGTTTCAATGGTGCCGGTTAATTCGGTATCCGCCTGATTCATCGGTGCCAGTCGGTACGGCGTGCGCGATTCAATATTTTTATCAATGGCTTCCGTCAGGCGGAATTCCAAGCCGCGGCGAAAGGTGTGGTTTTTCCAGATGGGCACCGCGACAGTATGAATGCCCGCAGGATAAATGGATTTCATGGTGTATCCACACCCGGCGGGAAGTATCGTCAGGAGGATCAATGCAAGTATTCCCGCAAGGCTTCGCCCGGTGCGCACGATTTTCAGGGAGATAGTCACTTGATCGCCTCCGGCCCAAAATGCTCCACGAGTTCCTTTTTGGCGATTTTCGCCCATTGCGTATCCGGCCAGTCATTAATAACCCGATTGTAATAATATCGCGCGGCGGCCGGCTTGCTGAAGCGAATATAAAACCGGGCAATCTCCAGTTCCTTGTGGCCTTCAATCTGATAGATACGTTCTTCGAGAGCCTTGACCTGCAGCAATTGGGAAAAGTGCGGGTATTCCTGCGTGAGCGTTTCAAGTTGTGCATCGGCATTGCGCAGCGGTGTGAGGTCAAATTTTACGCCGCGGAAAGTGGCCAGCAGACATTGCACGTCCATTAACGTCGCTTTGACAACGAATTGGCTGTAGGGATACCGTCGCAGGAAGTCCTGATAAGACTGGAACGCCCGGTTAAAGCGCGCATCACTATAGTAGTAATCGGCGACACGAATGCCAGCCAGCTCTGCCAACGGTGATCCGCGCTGGCGATCTTGTATGCGGCGTAAAAGTTCCAGGGCGTCACCGGTCACCGGCAGAATACGCAGGCCCAGAAATTTGCGTTTGTATCCGCGAAGAAAGGCGCAGGCGATATTATATTCCCGCCGCAGGCACGGGCCATAGAGGGGACTGGTGGGGTAATTATCCAGCAAATCTTCATACGCGAACAGAGCCGTATATTTTTCTCCCATGGCGTTGTATGCATCCCCGCGCAGCAGCAGCACTTCCGGTGCCAGAGGATTGTTTTTGTTGGCGGTGATCCAACGGCGAGCCAGCTTGGGGATGTGTTGCGGTCGGCCTGAATTTAATTCGTGAATCATTTCCGCCACCTGTCCCGGCGGCGTATTGGGATTCGGTGCTACCAGAGGCACCCATACCCCATTCTGCAACAGCCAGGAAGGTGTGGGCCGGGGCACAATTACTAAAGCGCGGCAGTTACGGCCAAGTGCGGGCAGCCATAACAACAGCACGGCCAGCGCAACAATTCTCGCCGTCAGGCAATGCGAATCAAGGCGATGTTTCATGAACAATCTCATCGGCGAAAAGTATAGAGCAAAGGGCGGTCGGTTGCACGGTCTATGAACCTATCAGATCTTGGTGCCCGGCGCGCCGGGGCCGGAGGCAGGCCGCGGTGCCGAAGCAGTTGCGCCGCGATTGTCCCCCAGCATCATGCTTTGCAGGGGGTGGCCGATGGCCAGTCGCACGCCCGCACGGAACCGTTCCGCGGTTACCAGCATCACTACCAGCGCCAGCACCGGCCATAAGACATATCGGCCGACAATTAAGAGGCGCTGATCAAATGAAATCCCATGTCCCGGCGGCGGTAAAAAGGCTAGCGCCAGTGTGCTGTGTAATTCATGCCAGCCGTAGAGCACCCCGGGAATCGGAAAGCCGGGCAGCACATATTGCCAGGGGAAAACCATAAACAGCAGAATAACCGACCAGATAAAACTGCGCGTCATATTGGCCACGCCCGGTGCCTGCGCTACCAGAATGACCAGCAGCGTGACAAAAATAATAATGGCCTGCGAACCCGATGCCAGTAAACCCAGCAGTTGGGCAATCGGCGCAATGAGGTAATAACTTTCACGCCATTGTCGCCGAAGGTTCAACCGTCGCCCGGCCTTTTCGCCCATGACCATGCGGTCGGATTGATAATTTTCAATGCTTTGCCCATCGGCCTCCGCTGCGGGAAAATGCTGGAGGCTTTCCGGTAAGCCGGCTCGCAGAACTGGTTGCTGTGTGGGATTTGACCAGGCGCTGCGATGGCGTGGCAAATGGTGCACCACAATTACCGGGTTGCCCCCACGGTACGGCTGGGTGGTAAAACGCATCAGAATAAATCCCACCACTTGCAGCATCACGCTGAAAAACAGCACGTAACCGAGAAAATTGCGCCCCGAACGAAGCGTACGCAACGCAACGCCATAATCACCGTAAGGATGTACCGGAGCCGACATAACCATTTCCCCGAACCAAAAACGCCGAAATTCCCGCAGTGCCCTGCGCCGCCCATCGGCGTAAAGGCTTCAGTATACTGCCGGAGCATCGCAGATTACAGGCCGCGAATCTCCTGGCTCAATGCGGTAGCATTCCGCTGCGACCGTAACGCAGTTCGATGGCACGCTGCATTTTCTCCCGACGACCCGATCTTTTCCTGAATTTCCCGAATTAAAAGGTACCTGACACCTTTATTTGGAAAAGGTGTCAGGTACCTTTGTTTTGGATCGGGCCATGAAATTGCGGTGCCAGCGGGCAACTTTTCCCGGAATGGTGTTTCGTGTTCAGTCGGCGGTTTGCTGACAATACCCCGGCTTGGATAATGGACAACTTCGCAAAACCGGCTGCGCCACGGGCCCCGAAGGAGGACATTTTAACCTTGGTTAAGTAGCGGCCAGTTTAACTTTGGCGAGGCAACGACTGGGCGGCGCTTGCAGGCGATGGGCAGTACACCTATCTTTAGCCGCCTGTGAAGACGCGTGTTGGTATTGAATCGATGGCTGCGGTAACACCGCTGGGGTGCACGCCGGAGATGTTGTGGGCGGCAATTCGGGCTGATCAACGACTGGCGGACCGCGGGATAATCTGCCAAGAGGTGGTAACGCATCTGCGCAATCAGGCCGCAGCGGACGCCGGCGCACTGGGTTTTGCATATCCTGGCTCATGCACTGAAGGAATGAACGTTCCGGAAGCGTCAGGTGCGGATGGCTTGGCAAAACATTCCATCATTCCGGATCACCTTGACCGCTCCATTGAACTTGGGATTTTCGCCTGTCTGCAAGCTTTGGCCAAAGCCGGGTGGAACGCTGAAGTCTGTTCCCAGGACGATACCGCGTTGTTTGTCGCAACCAGCAAGGGACCGGTCTTGCGCCTGCTGGAGGCATGCGCAGCGCTGCATGTCGGGGCGCAAGTGTCTGAGAATCTGGCGTGGCATGTGGCGTTTGGACCGGCGGCCTTGCAAACGGTGCTGACAAACGTAATAAATCCCGGCGGCCCGGTGCAAACCCATGTCGCGGCATGTGCGGGATCATTGGTTGCCGTGCATCGGGCGTGCAATGGAATTAAACGGGGGAAATTCAATCGGGCGATTATCGTTGCGGCAGATGCATCCATTCATCCGTTGTTTGAACATAGTTTTGAAAATTTGGGCGTTCTGGCCGCGCGTGATGGAAGCGGTCACCGGCACTGCCTACCCTTTGATGCATCGGGCAGTGGCTTTTTTATCACTGAGGCGGCGGCGGCGGTATGCCTTCAGGCCGGTGATGGTGGAAGCGTGGAAGTGGAGAATTGCCTGTTGGCGGCGGATGCAACGCACTTGCTGGCCATTGACCCGGCCGGTAATTCTCTGGAGCGTGGGCTAAGGGCATGCGCAGCGGGCAAAGAGGTTGCGTTTGTTCATGCCCATGCCGCCGGTACGCAGCATGATCAGGTTGAATTAGCAGCCATTGGCCGCGCGTGCGAGGCGGAAGCAGCGGTTTTTTCCCATAAACGCTGGCTTGGGCATTCACTGGGAGCGTCCGGGCTGCTAGGCATGGTGATTTCAACACTGTGTCATCAGCATGGCGAGCTGCCAACGGGCCAGAGTATTTCGCAGCCGGCACGCAGCATTACCATCGGGCAAGGCTTTGGCGGGCACATTGGGATGTGCGTTCTAGCAGGGTAAACAGGAAGACCGGATCCGCTCGTTTTCAGGGCGCGGACATTTGAAACATCATTTCTGCGATGCACGACGCTTTTGCATGATCGCTTAAAATTATCAGCCGTTGGGCGAAGCGCGAAGCGCCCATAACGCGACATCCGATAATATTTTTACTATTACGAACAAGAAAACTTTAGTGTAAACTGCATCAACGCTCTTGTTGGTGCGTTAGGCCATACACGGGGATCACTGGATATTGATTCCGTGATCAAACGGAAGGGAATCTGGTCGCATAAAATCACCAAGGGCGTTTTACGCAGTTGTTAACAGGGGTAACGTATGAAAAATGATTCTGCTACCGACCGCCCGGCGACGATTGGGACAGGGCAAACAATTCGGGCCTTTACGCTGATTGAATTGCTGGTGGTTATCTCCATTATTGCGCTGTTGATTTCGCTTTTGTTGCCCGCGCTGGCGCAGGCCCGGGCGGATGCCAATGCGGTCGTATGTGAAAGTAACGTCAAGCAGCTTCTCACGGGCCTGCGTGAATATGTACAAACCAATGACGGTTCATTTCCGCTGAACGGAATTTTATTTCCTCATCCCGCCAATAACTCAACCAATCCGACGGCTCAGGAAACCAGCGTCTGGAATTCCACCGCCGATTACAATCTTTATTATGGTGCCCTCTATCCATATATGGCGGGTGTTCCCCAGGCACCGATGGTGCCCAACCTGCTGGGTTTTGGAGGTTCCGCTCCGGCAGGAAGTGTGGCGGCAACCTTAAATTTGAACCCCCTGCACAACCGCTTCGCCCGCATTTTCATGTGTCCGGTGGATAACGGTATTCGCACCAGCGCCCAAGCCTTGCGGCTTAGCCCGGACGGCAGAACCATATTAACCGGCCCGGGAAATGGCGGATTCTGGAGCTATTCCATCAATTCGCTTCTGAATTCACAATCCAAAGTTTTGCCAACCATATTCGGCAGTGGTGCCGGCGGCGGAGGCGGAACCTACACGACGCCGTGGAGTTATCCTATCCGTGACGCCACCATTACCAACCCGCGATTCCTGGTGTTTCTGGAAGAATCCGGGCAAAAATCATTGTTTAATGATGAAGTTATGGACCCGATCGGATACAACACCGGTGATTATTTAAGCGCTCGACATAATGGCGGAGGTAACCTAGGGTTCTGGGATGGCCATGTTGAATGGATGTCGCAGGTGCAATATCACAATGCTCCCAACGCCATGGGCGGCGGAGTTTCCGGCTCGGTCGCGTTTGAAACGGCCATGCAGGACCCGCTGTTTCGCATGTTTGTGCCAGACGCCAATAATTAACGCTTCCGCAATAGCACGGTGCTTCCGCCTTTGACTTGTTGCCCGATTTGCACCAGAGGTTCCCAGGTATCAGCATCCGGGACAATTAATTCGGTGCGGCTGCCGAAGGCAATCATGCCGAAGCGTTCGCCGCGTTTGAGGTGTGCTCCGATGGTAATGGGGCAGATGATCCGCCGGGCGATGGCACCGACAATCTGCCGGACAATCGCGATCGGCGGATGATCCTGAGCCGAGGATGCATGGAGTATCAGGGTGTTGGATTGATTGCGGATGCCGGCCTGTGGGTTGCGGGCATCAAGAAATTCCCCCGGCTCAAAACGCGCGGATGCCACGACGCCATCACATGGGCTTCGGTTAATATGTACATCCAATACGCTTAAGAATATGCCGATACGCAAAGCCGGACCGCTTAATGCGTCGTGGTGTTCCAATCGGGTAATTTCAACAATTTTGCCGTCAGCCGGGGAAACCATCAGGCCGGGTTGATCCGGAATAAAACGGGGCGGATCGCGAAAAAACAACATACATGCCAGCGTTACAAGCGCCATCAGGCCTGTGAGAATCGGCGTGACAAAATAGAGCAGCCCCATGAATAATATGCCGGTAATCAGCATGGGCAGCCAATAGCACCAGCCGAAAAGCGATAGGCCCGGCCACTGCGGATCTTTACCGTTCATGTGGTTCCTCAAGGTACGTGTAACCCTGCAAACCTGAATCATAGAAGCGCAGCAGCAATGCGGATTCTTCAATGGAGATGGTCTTTTCCCGCACGGCCCGTTCCACATCTTTGTGCATCCGGGCCATAAGTTCATCGGCATTAAACTGCACATATTGCAGCACTTCGCGTACGGAATCGCCGCGGACTAATTCATCGACATGGATTTCACCGGCTTCATCAAGTTCCACGTGCACGGCATTGGTATCCCCCAGCAAATTATGCAAATCACCGAGAATTTCCTGATAGGCACCCACCAGAAATGCCCCGATAAAATAATCGGAGCCGTTGTATTCATGCAGTTCCAGCGTCTTTTTCACATCACGCAAGTCGATAAAACAATCTATCTTGCCGTCGCTGTCACAGGTAATATCCGCCAATACGCCCCGCCGGGTTGGTTCTTCCGCCAGGCGGTGAATGGGCATAATGGGGAACAACTGTTTAATGGCCCAGGAATCCGGCATGGACTGAAACAGCGAAAAGTTGCAGAAATAGGTATCGGAAAGCTGAGATTCCAGCGTTTCAAAATCATCGCCGACGTATTCAATTTCCTTGAGCACCTTCAGGATTTTGCCGCATACGCTCCAATAGAGCTTTTCAGTAAGACTGCGTAATTCCAGGCTCAAATACCCCAGATTAAACAAATTCAGAGCCTCATCGCGCTGTTGCGAAGCGTCATGATATATTTCCAGAAAATTCTTTTTGTTCACATCTTTCCAGGAATCAAAAAGGTCTTTGACCGGCTGCGGAATATCATCGCCGGCCGGCAGTTCATGCGGTACATCAAAATAGTCAAAGCCGCTGACGCCCAGGACATTAAATACCAGCAGGCTGTGGTACGCGACCATCGCCCGGCCGCTTTCACTGATAATGGTCGGATGCTTGACGCCGCACTCATCGCACACGGATTGGATGCGGAAAATCACATCACCGGCGTATTCGCGCAGGGTGTAATTGGTGGAGGATTCAAAATTGGTCTGGCTGCCGTCATAATCCACACCCAGGCCGCCGCCGACATCCAGATATTCCAATCCCGCTCCCGCGCGCGCCAGTTCGCTGTAGACGCGTGCCGCTTCGTTGAGGGCATTTTTAACGGTGCGGATATTGGTGATCTGGCTGCCAAGATGAAAATGCAGCAGCTTGATGCAGTCCTGCATGTTGCGTTCTTTCAGATATTCCAAGGCCCGCAATATTTCCGCGACAAAAAGCCCGAATTTGCTGCGCGCCCCGCCGGAGGATTCCCAGCGCCCGCTGCCGCGGGTTGCCAGTTTCACGCGCATTCCCATTTGCGGGCGCACGCCGTGCTTTTCGCCGTATTTAATCAGCAGTTCCAGTTCGGTGAATTTTTCAATGACGGGAATAATTTTTTTGCCCAGCTTTTGCGCCAGGACCACGGTTTCAATAAACTCATCATCTTTGAATCCGTTGCAGATAATGGGCGTGTCTTTGCCGTTGGTCAGCGCCAGCACCACCAGCAGTTCCGGTTTGCTGCCGGCTTCCAGTCCCCAGCCGTACTGCGCACCAACTTCCAGAATTTCCTCTACCACATGGCGCTGCTGATTGACCTTAATGGGGTAAACACAGATATATTTACCCTTGTAATTATTTTCCGCAATAGCGCTTTGGAAGGCATCGTTCATTTCGCCCATGCGGTGGCGCAGAATGCCGCTGAACCGCACCAGCGTAGGCAATTGAATATCGCGCATAATCAATTGGTCCACCAGCTTTTTCAGATCGATCGAGCGTTGCGGATTTTTTTCCGGGTGCACCGCTACATTGCCCTGTGGATTAATGGAAAAATATCCCTTGCCCCAGTTATTGATTCCGTAGGTATCCACGGCATCTTGAATGGACCATCCTGAAGAGAGATTCATCACCGTGTTGACTCCCGGTTTATTGCGGCCCGCCGTCAGCTCATTCCAATTTGCCGATCTGCCGGGCCTGCACCAACCATTAAATGATTCTTATTGCATAACACTTAGTAACGCACCGGCCTGCACCGTCTAAGCGCCGCTCCCGCAGCCAAAACGCTTGCCGACCTCATTGAGCCACGCTCGAACCACCGGCTGATTCACGTAAAAATAGACGCTGTTGCACTGTCGGCGGCTTTTCACCAGGCCCGCGGTGCGCAGAAGTTTCAAATGATGCGAGATCGTGGGTTGAGTCAGTCCCAGTTCCCGGGCTAATTCAATGACGTTGTACATATCTTCGCAAATGGCCTCGCGCGGGAGAATTTCCATGATGTGCACCCGCGTGGGTTCCCCCAGAGCGCTAAAAATTGCGGCAAAAGTCTTATCATCCCATTGAAACCGGGATAATTTCCGCAATTCACCTGCGATGCGTTTTGCCATAGCCCGGCTTCCTGAATCACGCCCCCGCCGACGGCAAGGCCGGCAGGACAAACGTCTTGACTACTTCAATTCCCGAATCTTTCTGCAGAGCCGCCAAACATTCCGCCGTCGGTGGAGCATCCAGCTTCAGCAACATCAGGGCTTTGTCTCCCTTGCGGCTGATGCTCATATCGGCAATGTTGATTTTCTGCTGGCCGAAGGTATTGCCCACAAACCCGATTACCCCGGGACGGTCTTTGTTGACAATCAGGGCCATGGCACCTTCCGGCACCATATCCATCCAATAGCCCTTAATCGCCAGCACGCGCGGCAAATTATCCGCAAACACTGTTCCGATGGTGGAATGCCGATGATCGCCTTCGGTGATTTCCAGCTCGATGCTGTGCTGAAGCGTGCGCTGCATCGCCTGCCCCATGGTCTCCTGTCGAATACTGATACCGCGCTGCTCCGCCAGATGCAGCACGTTGACCACATTGGGAGTCTGATCAATATGGCCCTTTAACAATTCAATCACGGCCAGACGCTGCAGGGTGGCGGCAATACGTTTGGGCAGTTCGCCATTGGTGCGCAATGTAATGGAACTGAAGCCCTTTTCCGCGATCGCCCCAAGAATAATGCCCATACGCTGGGCCAGATCCGCATACGCCTTTTCCGGCGCGGAAAGATTCATCTCAATGCCGCCGGCGTTCACCGCACCTTCAATACCCTTGCCCCGGAGATACAGCAGAATCTCATTGACCGCGTCAATGGAAACCGCCGTCTGGGCTTCGTTGGTGCTGGCTCCTAAATGAGGCGTCAGCAGTACTTTATCGCCCAGGGCGAACAACGGTGAAGTATTGGCCGGCGGTTCAGTTTCAAACACGTCCAGCGCCGCACCCGCGACATGCCCGGAGGCAATGGCCTCCGCCAAATCTTTTTCACTGATAACGCCGCCACGGGCGCAATTGATAAACCGCACGCCTTTTTTGCACAACGCGATTTTGGCCGCGTCAATAAGGCCCTTGGTTTTATCACCCGGCACATGCACGGTGACGTAATCACACTGGGGCAGCAGGGATTCAACATCATGGGTCATGGAGACCTGGCCATCCAGGGCATTATTGGCGAAGAAAAATGGATCAAACGCCACCACTTTCATTTCCAGACCCAGTGCGCGCTTGGCCACTGCACGGCCAATGCGGCCAAAGCCGATGATCCCCAGTGTTTTGCCCGCCAACTGCGTGCCCATGTATTTGTTGCGTTCCCACAGGCCCGCCCGAACATGAGCATCGGCGGCAGCCAGCTTCCGCGACAGGGCCATCATCAGCCCAATGGCATGTTCCGCTGTGGTAATGGTATTGGCATCCGGCGTATTCATCACCAATACGCCCGCCTTAGTGGCGGCCGTTACATCCACATTATCCACGCCAACTCCCGCGCGGGCGATGGCCTTGAGGCGACCGGGATTTTCCAGCTCGGACGCTTTAATTTTCACGCCGCTGCGGATAATGGCTCCATCATGATTGCCGATTTCAGCGGCGAGTTCACCAGGATTCCACTTGGGTTTATTGGTTAATTCTACATCGGGTTGCGCTTTTAACAGGTCCAAGCCCTCATCGGCGATTTTGTCGGCTACAAGAATTTTAATCATCTTAGAAAATCCCATTCCAATTCAACGACTACCATTACCAATCCGGAAGTTTGCAAAAAACCCTTCCGGAATCCAGAAGTATAGGCCAAAATACCCCCATGGCAAAGCGACAAGGCCGCCATGACCGTGCGGCCCTCACTGAAGCCCGGCACAGGGCTATGTTTTGACCCGCCGCAATCCCGATAGCAGGCGGCACAATTAATACCGACCAACGGCCTTGTCCACCAGCAAACTCCATGCCTCTATGCCCCCCGCCATGGACTTAACCTGCGCGAAGCCCGCCTGCCGTAACCAGGCTGCCGCCCGTAAGGACCTCGCCCCGTGGTGGCAATGCACGACAATGGGTTTATCGCGCCAATTTTCCAGCTCGGTAACGCGCTGCGGCAACTGGTCCAGTGGGATCAGCTTGGCACCGTCTATGTGGGTTAAATCCCATTCTTTCGGTTGGCGCACATCCAGAATTAATATCTCGGTTCCGGTGTTTTTCAGTTTATGCACATCCAGGGGATGCACTTCCCATTCCGGATTCAAATTGATTTTTGGTGCAGCGGACGCAGGGGGTAATCCCGGCGAGGGGGTTTGATCGTGATCTCTTTGGGTCATCACATTCTCCGAATACTGGAAACTCATTTATTCCAGACAGTGTTATTATAAGCATGGTTCGTTCAGTAGCGGAAATCTTTATGACGCACACCCGCCGACACCTGATTATTACAGCGCCCCTGCTGGAGGTACTGCGTAGCCATGCCCAACGTGACTACCCCTTTGAAGCCTGCGGTTTTCTGATCGGAGAATCCGTCGGCGACACCACGCGCGTGACCTCCACTGTGCCCGTGGCCAACAACGCGGTACCGGAAAGCCGCCACCGCGCCTATGCCATTGCCCCGCAAGCATGGATGAGCGTGGAGAAACAGTTGGACTTACTGCGTCAGGTCATTGTGGGCATCTACCATTCTCATCCTGACCACAGCGCTGCCATAAGCCACACAGACACACAGGCTCTCTGGCCGGAGTTGGTCTATCTGATTGTTCCAGCGGGTTCAACGCAACATCAGCCACCTGCGGCCTGGGAGCTTGACGATAATACCGGTCTGGTTCGCTCGTGCCCCGTTAACGTCACGCCGTGACGCTTTGCCAATAAAATGCTTGCCGCGGCAGCCGATAAGTTATTTCGGATGATTTCAAATTCATCCAGGCCGCGTAGTGATGCATACCTGTGCCGCCGGGTCCCGGAACAGATGGGCACCGTCTGACGGATCGGAAACACATCTAGCGATTGACATCACGTTCATCCGGGTTGCCGTCACCGTATTGCCCGGGAGCCATTATGTTGGATAATCTAACGGCAAGTGTTAGATTATCCAATACTCCAAACATATACATGTCACGATCTTTTATCCTTCCGGTTCTTGTCCGGGTCGCAATCAGCAGGGCGTCCACAGGGCCGTAAGGGGCATGGCGGTGATATGGGGGCCGATCGGCAGGACATCGCGGCCCAGATACAAAACGATGCCGCGGATAAATCTGTTGCCTGCGGTCTGGGCAAGATCGCGCAGACCCGCCAGCTCCGACGCCTTCACATTCAGGCTGGCTTTCACCTCCACGCCCACAATTCCGCCGTTGCGACCCTCAAGTACAAAATCCACCTCTTTACCGTCGGCCGTGCGATAGTAGTAGACTTTGGGGTGCATAGCGCTCCAGGCACTTTGTTTACGCAGCTCCTGTCCCACCAGCGACTCTACCAGTGCCCCCATATTGTGTTGCGGGGCGGCAAGATTCTGCGCGTCCACATTGCGAAGGTGCGCTGCCAATCCGGTGTCGCTGAGGTAAACTTTCTCCCGTTTAATTAACCGTTTATGAATATTGATAGACCATGCCGGCAGCGGCTGATACAGGTAGGTCGCCTGCAGCAGCGTTAGATAGCGTGCCAAGGTGGGCTGGGCAAAACCCAGATCACGCGAAAGCTCGGCAACATTCAACAAGCCGCCGGTCTGCGCCGCCAGCAGGCTCAGCAGCCGCGGCATCTGCGTCAGGCCGTCAATCGCGGCCAGTTGCCGCACATCGCGCTCCAGAAGGGTGGTGATATAGGAATTAAACCAGGCCTCCCGCCGTCGTGGCTCCCGGCGATGGATCGCCTCAGGATAGCCGCCGGCGGTGATCACTTTCGCCAGGCGATCGCGGCTGATGGTGGCATAATCGCGCATGGGCGGAGGCTTTTTCCCGAATGCCATGTCAATAAAACCCTCACGGCTGCCAGCGATCTCCCCTTGTGAAAGTTGCTGCAGTGGAATGATCTCCATTCGCCCGGCCAGAGAATCGGAAAGCCTTGGCGACAGCAGAATATTGGATGAGCCTGTCAGTAAAAATCGTCCGGGTCGGCGATTGTTATCTACGGAAAGCTTGATGGGCCGAAATATCTCGGGAGCAAGTTGCACCTCATCAATCACGACCGGCCCCGTCATACCGGCAATAAAATCCGACGGTGCACTGACCGCGGCGGCCCGTGCCACAGGGTCATCCAGCGTAATATATCTGGCCCGGTGCGGCCCGCGCGCCAGGCTTTGAACCAGCGTACTTTTACCGCATTGTCGCGGCCCCTGAAGCAATACCACGGGCGTATCCTTCAAGGCCGCAAGGACGGCTTTTGTGAGAAATCGGTCATACATCGGCGGCTCCTGAACAGCACGGGTATTGGATAATATAACACTAAGTGTTATTTTATCCAATATATGCCGCAGGTGCATGGGAACTTTTGACCGGTGTTAAACCGTGGTAGCAAATGCTATAATATTCAATGCATTGGCTTGCAGGAGCGCGTTATGATAAAAATACGGGGTCGTAAACAGAGAAAAGCCGGGCGGGTGGGATTCACGGTCGGTTGCCCTGCTAAAATCCGCTTTGGGAGCAGCAATCTTCCGGTAATCGTTGTTGAAGATAGAGGGCCTATAGGTTCCATGGGCCGACATCTCGTGCGTGCGCGGCCGGTTGGGAATCCGGATGAAAATTCAGAGAGCTTTGAGGTTGCAGCGGAGGAACTGGTTTTCACACCGCGTTCGCCCCGTAAGCTCAAGAAATAATCACATGGCCTGGCGAGCCCGGGGCGCTTTTTTCTTTTCCCCCTCTGCGACGCGGCCGTATCATCGTGTTGAGGTACGCCATCGTCGTCATTACTTGGAGAGCACCGGATGATAATCCGGTGGTTGATCCAGTGCTGCTAACCAACCACCGGGTTATCACCACGGTGCTTTATGACGCCATGCTCTGTTTACCCGTAAATTTCCGCTTTGCTAAGCGGAGGCGCAGTGCGGTCTTTTTCGGATAGCACCAGGTCACCGGCATCCGGCCAGGATATGCCGATGGCGGGGTCGTTATAGGAAATGGACCGCTCGAATTCTTTGGCGTAATAATCGGTGGTTTTGTAGAGAAACTCGACGGTTTGTGAAAGTACGACAAAGCCGTGCGCGAATCCCGGCGGCACGTATGCCATGCGCAGGTTTTCATCCGAGAGGTGAAAGCCGACCCATTTGCCGAACGTCGGCGACCGGCGGCGAATATCCACAGCCACATCAAACACTTCTCCGCGCACCACACGCACCAGCTTTCCCTGGGGCTGCTGAATCTGGTAATGCAATCCGCGTAAAACGCCGCGGGTGGAGCGGGAGTGATTGTCCTGCACAAAACCAGCGTTGATTCCCAGAGCGGCCAACGATCGCTGATTATAACTTTCCATAAAAAAGCCGCGGGAGTCGCGGAAAACCGCAGGTTCCAGGAGCAGCACATCAGGAATTTCGGTGGGTATTACTTTCATATTCAAGCCAGCTTTTCTTCGAGGATTTCCAGCAGATACTGCCCGTATTCATTTTTTGACAGAGGCTTCGCCAGTTGCCGCAGTTGATCGGCGGTTATAAATCCGCGCCGCCAGGCGATTTCCTCCGGGCACGCCACTTTGAGGCCCTGGCGACGTTCAATGGTTTGGATATACATGGAAGCATCCAGCAGGGATTGATGCGTGCCGGTATCCAGCCACGCCATTCCCCGGCCCATGACTTTTACCCGCAGGGTTTTCCTGGCAAGGTACACCTTATTAACATCGGTGATTTCCAGTTCCCCGCGCGCCGATGGCTTAAGATTTTCAGCCACCGACACCACATCAGGTCCGTAGAAATATATACCGGTGACGGCATACCGGGATTTTGGCTTCGCCGGCTTTTCCTCCAGTGACAGGGCGTTGAAATGTGGATCAAACTCCACCACGCCGTAGCGTTCCGGGTCCACAACAGGATAGGCGAAAACGGTGGCTCCGGTGGTTTCAGCGGCGGCGGCATGAAGATCGGCGGCGAAATCGTGGCCGTAGAAAATATTATCGCCCAGCACCAGAGCACTGGGGCTGTTGCCGATGAATTCCTTCCCGATAATAAACGCCTGGGCAATGCCGTTGGGTTCCGGTTGCACGGCATAAGAAATATTCAGACCCCAGGGTTTGCCATCACCGAGCAACTGCTGAAATCGCGGCGTATCCAGCGGTGTAGAAATAAGCAGGATATCTCGGATCCCGGCCAGCATCAGGGTGGAAAGGGGATAATAAATCATCGGCTTGTCATACACCGGCAGCAACTGTTTGGAAACCGCCAGTGTCACCGGATGCAATCGCGTGCCGGCACCGCCGGCAAGAATAATTCCCTTACGCATATTTACTTCTCCACAAGTTTGGCCGTTCCGCAAGCCGGGAGCACCGGATGGTAATCCGGTGGTTGATCTATTCCCGCGGGCCGCCGACGGTGATGCGTCGGGACGCCGCTTCACAGATCGCCTGAAACTGCCATGATATTAACCGCGTTTGGCATAATTCGCTTCCACCCAATTGCGATATTCCCCGCTGGCCACGTGGGCAATCCAGGTACTATTATCTAAATACCATTGCACCGTGGCACGAATGCCATCCGTAAATGAGCATTTGGGACTCCAGCCTAGTTCGCGATTTATTTTGGTAATATCCATGGCATACCGCCGATCATGGCCGGGCCGGTCTTTGACATACTGAATCAGTGATGCGTGCGGGCGGTAGGGGGAATCAGGGCGCAATTCATCAAGAATCGAACAGATGGTTTTGACAACCTCAATATTTTTCATTTCACTGTTGCCGCCGATGTTGTAGGTTTCCCCGGGGCGTCCGGCCTTCAACACTTCCCGAATGGCGTCGCAGTGATCCGGAACAAAAAGCCAATCGCGGACATTCAAGCCGTCGCCGTAAACCGGCAACAGTTTTCCGCCCAGCGCATTAAGAATCATCAGGGGGATAAGCTTTTCCGGGAATTGGAACGGACCATAATTATTGGAGCAATTGGTGGTCAGCACCGGCATGTGGTAGGTGTGAAAATACGCCCGCACCAGATGATCCGAAGCCGCCTTGGACGCGGAGTATGGACTATTAGGGGCGTAGGGCGTCGTTTCGGTAAAGGCCGGATCATCCGCACTTAAGGACCCATACACCTCATCGGTTGAAACATGGAGAAATCGAAAATTGGTCTTGTGGGGCTCGGGAAGTTTGGACCAGTACGCCCGCGCAGCCTCCAGAAGATGAAATGTGCCATTGACGTTGGTGACGACAAAATCTTCCGGCCCATGAATGGACCGATCTACATGGCTTTCCGCAGCAAAATGAACGATGGCCCGCGGCTGATGCGCCGCCAGCAGCTGATCAATAACCTTTCGGTCATTAATATCTCCCTGCACAAATATATGCTGCCGGTTGCCCTGCAACTGCGCCAGATTTTCCGGGTTGCCGGCATACGTGAGTTTATCGAGATTCACCACCGGCGTGCCGACGTTGCCGATCCAGGAGGTGACGAAATTTGAGCCGATGAATCCGGCACCGCCCGTCACCAAAATTGGCGCGTTATGAGTATCGGTTTGCGTCATGAAGCGTGCTCCTTGCGCCGGTCCTGTTTATCGTGGGCCACAACGCCCGGAAATACTTCCTCATTTATCGGCTTATTGCAGGCCATAAGTTCAATCCCGGCTGTCGCGCATGGCATTGACCTTCATGGGCAGGCCGAAAAGCTTGATAAAGCCAATCGCATCTTTGCCGTCGTATTCCGTTCCCATGGTAAAGCTTGCAAGATCAGGCCGATACAAACTACCCGCCGACGTAACCGATGCCACGGTGGCCCGTCCCTTGAAAAGGCGGATTTTTACTGATCCCGTGACATGGCGCGTCGCGGCGGTCACAAACGCATCCAGTGCTTCCCGAAGCGGATGAAACCATTGGCCATAATAAACCAGATCTGCATATTTCAGCGCAATTTGCTGCTTATAATGGGCCAAATCCCGCTCCATGCACAGGGCTTCCAAGGCCCGAATGGCCGTCAGCAGCACGGTGCCGCCGGGCGTTTCATACGCGCCGCGGCTCTTCATGCCCACCAGGCGGTTTTCCACCAGAT
Source organism: Planctomycetota bacterium (assembly GCA_021808105.1). Lineage (GTDB taxonomy): Bacteria > Planctomycetota > Phycisphaerae > WQYP01 > WQYP01 > JAMDCX01. The sequence continues at coordinate 14,968 of JAKBCC010000006.1, read as the reverse complement.
CCACCTGCCCCACGCCGTGGCGTCCGGCGATGGTATTAAGCGTTTCGATGATTTTATGCGCTGCCAGTTGTCGTCCATTGACGCTTACAGGCGTTCCCGCCTGAAAGCCCACGGTAACAAATTCCGCTTTCGCCGGAGCTTTGCTGACCGGCACACTCATCACCCACAAATTATCCAGTGGCTCATTGGCCGGATTTTCCAAATCCGCTCCTTCATGGGAAATGTGCCAGAGATTGCGATCCCGTGAATAAATCTTTTTCACCGTCTGGCTGATCGGCACACCTTTTTCCCTGGCATATTTAATGGCCGCCTCGCGACTGCGAAGTTCAAAGCGATCATCTTTCCACGGGGCAATAATCTGCAGTTCCGGGCCAAGGGCCATGTAGGTAAGTTCAAAGCGCACCTGATCATTGCCCTTGCCGGTGGCACCATGAGCTACAGCATCGGCACCGAGTTCATGCGCCACACGCACCTGATGTTTGGCGATCAGCGGGCGCGCGATGGACGTTCCCAGCAGATAATTGTGTTCATAAACCGCCCCGGCCCGCAGCATGGGAAAGCAGTAATCACGGGCAAATTCTTCCCGCAAATCAGCGACAATGCACTTATCCGCCCCGCTGGCCAGAGCTTTTTTCTTTATGCCATCGAGCTCATCACCCTGCCCAAGTTCCGCAGCAAACGCGATGACCTCGCAGCCGGGGTAATTATCTTTAAGCCACGGAAGAATTACGGACGTATCCAGGCCGCCGGAATAAGCCAGTACAATCTTTTTCGCCGTTTCAATCATAAGAGTCAACTCCAAAGCCAAATCAAAACCAAGTCCAATATAATGCCCGGCCCGCAGGAACTTGGCAAACGGTGCTAACTTATACCCATTTCACTCCATTAGTTGCTAATTTTTCTGTTGCCGATATAGTCCTTCACAGCCGAAACGCCACAGGTTTTAATGTTCAGCAACTGGAGATATGGATATGAGATTCATGGGCTCGATGCTTATCAGCTTGGCGGTGATTCTCGGATACTGGCCGGCGGTCCATGCGTCAACGCCTTTTACTGTTTCCAATCTGTTCACCAATCATCTGGTGTTGCAACGCGGCATGAAGGATCCGGTATGGGGCTGGGCTAAGCGGGGGCAAAAAATTACTGTCACCTTTGCGGGCCATACGGTTACCGCAACTGCCGACGCCCACGGCAACTGGATGGCTAAACTTCCGCCGATGCATCATAGCACTACGGCTCGCGACTTAACCATAACTTCCGGCGCGCAAACCATGGTTGTTCACGATGTTCTGGTGGGGGATGTGTGGCTTTGCTCCGGGCAATCCAATATGCAGTATCCCATGGGAGGCTGGTTTGGCCGCACGAATCTCGCGGCGGCACTGGCCAAGGGAACCCATCAGAATATCCGTCTCTACCACGTGCCGATGATCGAATCTAATTTTTCCGGTACCCCAAAAAGGCAGGCGGCGGCCGCCTGGCATCGCTGTACGCCGAAGAATCTCGCGGGCTTCACTGCCGTGGGCTATTTCTTCGGATTGACCCTGCATCGGGCCCTTCATGTTCCCATTGGTCTGCTTGAAGCGGATTGGGGCGGCACAAATATTGAACCCTGGATCCCCAAACAGGGCTTTTTTGCCGTGCCGCAACTGAAAGCCGGTCAGGCGTGGCTGCGATCAATGGCGAAGCGGCAGAAAAAGTTGAATTCCCGGTACCTTACAGCCATAAGTGCGTGGCTGCGCGAAGCCAGACAAGCCCAGGCAAAAGGAAAGCCCATGCCCAAACTGCCGCGTGAGCCGGAAAACGCCATCCGCAGCCCCCACGCGTATAATTACCAGATTCCCCATAATGACTGGCAGCCGGACGCGCATCAAAATCCGACCACTCTTTTTAACGGCATGATCCATCCCCTGATTCCGTATGCCATTCGCGGTGCGATCTGGTATCAGGGAGAAAATAACGTATCTTCCCATGATCATCTCTATTACTATCATCTCAAGGCACTGATTGGTTCGTGGCGAAAATTATGGAAGCAGGGAAATTTCCCATTTTATATCGTGCAGATTGCCCCGTTTAATTATGGCAACGATCCGATGGAGCCGCTGATCTGGCAGGCCGAAGAAAAAGCGGCCTGGCGAATTCCAAATTGCGGTATTGCTTCAACGATTGATATCGGCAATATCAAAAATATACATCCCGCCAATAAACGGGCCGTTGGCGTGCGTCTGGCGGGTATTGCCCTGGCGAAAATATTTCATTCCGGAAAAACCTATTCGGGACCGGTGTTTAAATCCGCCGAGTTTAATGGGAATCAGGTTGTCATTCACTTTACAGATGTCGGCGGCGGACTGCTCTCGCGCAATGGAAAGCCTTTGAACTGGTTCCAACTCGCCGGTGCCGATGGTACATTCGTCAATGCCCAGGCGCAAATAGTCGGAAAAACCGTGGTCGTTCAATCACCGGAGATCAGTAACCCGACAGCCGTAAGATTTGCTTTCAGCGACATCGCTGTGCCGAACCTGATGAATAAAGCATCTCTGCCGGCACTTCCCTTTCAGGCCAGTAAGCCATAAGGCCGGATAACCAAGAGTGCTGCAAAGGACCCGATCGGTTGGAAGCGCGACTTTCTTCACAAGCACCGGATGTTAATCCGGTGGTTGATCCACTGCCGCCAACGGACCACCGGGTTATCACCCCGGTGTTCTACCGCGCCTTTACCGCGACAGGTTCCCGGCCCGGCGGCGCATCAGGCCCAGGCCGATCAGCAATCCGCCGCACAGAGCCAACGTGGAAGGTTCAGGAACCACCATCTCATAACCAATCGCCTGCAGCGCGATTCCCTCCGGAGAAGTTGCGCTGATACTTGCGGCTCCCTGTGAACTGGATGTAAATGCCAACTGAACATAATTACCGGTATTGCCTTGGCTGCTCCAATCGCCAAAATCACCGCCGGTCTGGCCATTGGTGCCGGGGTTCTGGTTAAAGTTCACCAGATTGGTAGCCCCACCATCAATGGAGAAATAGGATGCAGCGGTTGAGCTGTTGGTATAGCTTGCGGTATGCAGCGCGGAGTAACGCATCAGGTCCAGCGGCCCGTAGGTGGCAGCGGGCGTTGTAGAACTCGTCAGGGTGGACCCGCTGCCGCCGATACCCAGCACTTCATCGACCTCATGTTGAATAACTCGACCGGCGCTGTACTTTCCACCTCCGCCGAAACCCGAAAGGTCGGCGGCATTCAGCGTAATGACGCCATCAACCGTTCCGGAATTTCCAACATAGTTTCCGCTGGTATTGTAGCCGCCGTTGTAAGTGGCGGAGCCGGTAAGCGCTCGCATATTTGGTGCTGTGGCGTCGATGCTTTTCGCCCCGTTACTGTCATTGCCATATTGCAGATTGTTGTAAGCAGTCAGTTCGATAGCGTTTGCGTTCTGCGTTGCATTGGTTTGCATAGCGGACGTGTACGTGTTGTACGACGGGGTATAAATGGTGCTATTGCTTTGACCCAGATACGAAGCGCCGGACGTGGTGGAGGTAACAGCAAAATCGATGCTTACATTAACGTTATTAAGGATGTTCTGGTTATAAAATGTCAACGCGCTATTGATATCAGAAGCGATGGTGCTGTAACTGGCGCTGCCGGTAATTGAACTTTCAAAATGCGGGGTAATGGTCATGGCACTTGCTGCGCCATTGATGCTGCCTGCCGCCAGGATCATCATTGCCGACGCCGCCAGAAGTTTGTGACCACCTGTTACTCCAGGTTTTGCTGATGCAGGGTTAAACATACTCCGCCCTTTCCGCTCGTAAAAGTGTTCCAATAAAAGTGAAGCGACATACTTCAATCACGCTTGAGATTAATCTGATTTATAATAAAGTCAATGAAATGATGTTCAGATTTATAATATAGGACGTTAGTATTAAAAGGCGGTTTTTCAGTATAGGCAAATAAGATACGAGATGCTGGAAAAACCGAGATTTTGGCCCGGCGGAGGCTGGAAACGTATTACTCTTCGCCGAAGCGGCCGTTGATCAGGCCTTCCAAGGCGTCCAGTGCTTTGCCGGCGTCTTCTCCGTCGGCTTCCAGCTTCAGGCCGGTGCCTTCGGTGGCGGCAAGCATCATCATGTGCATGATGCTTTTGCCATCAACACATTGCTCTCCCTTCCACACGCGGATATTGCTCCTGAATTGATTGGCAACATCCACAAACTGCATCGCCGGGCGGGCGTGCAGGCCGAGTCGATTTGAAATTTTTACTTGTCTGTCCATGATTCGGCGGCACCGACCGTATTATGCGCGTATAGTCATCTGGCTTCAGGGAATAAAAGCACGTCAGCGAGCCATGCCGGCTTGATCGGCCTCTTCAATGAGTTCAACAATTTCCTCACGCGAAGACGCCTGCCGCAGAAAACGCCGAAAGTTATCCTCCTGGAGATTGCGGAAAATATTCTCCATCGCGTGCAGATGGCCATCCGGATTATCCGGCGGGGAAAGCAACAGCACCACGCTGAATACAGGAGCCTGATCCAAGGCTGAAAAATCGATCCCCACGACGCTGCGACCAATGGTGCCAACGCGCTTTTTTACACACGCGAGTTTGCTGTGCGGCACAGCAACGCCCTTGCCAAAACCCGTGCTGCCGTGCCGTTCCCGGTCCAAAATCGCTTTACAGATTGTATCGACATCCGTAGCGGCAAATGCACCAGCGGCGGCTAAAGCTTCCACAAGTTCTCGAATGACCCCATCACGGCTTTTGGCCTTGAGTTCCGGGACAATGGAGTCCTTTACGATAAAATCACCGAGTTTCATGGGTTGCTTATCTCACACATTTAATCGCCGACGATCCCAGCATGATTTAATTCTATGGTCCGCTGTGCGTGATATCCGCCCAGCGGTTCGGGTTACCCCGGATGTTTACGATTACGGAATCGGTCTTTATGTTCCGTAATCTGACGTTCAAGCTTATGGGCGGCCTGATCCATGCAGGCATACAGGTCATCACCTTCCTGGGATCCGACAAACATGTTGCGGTGCTCAGCACTGATGATAAATTCCACCCGCTTATGTTTGGCTTCGCTGCCGTCAAGGATAATTTCAACTTCCTTGATAAGGTCATAATACTTTAAAATCTTATTGGCCCGCGCCTCCGCATGTTCGCGAATGGCCGGGGTCACTTCAAGATGACGGCATGTGATGGTGATGATCACGTATATAACTCCTTGCAGCCTCCGCCTGTACCAGCGGTTTTGCTGCGGCGAGAACCGTATCTAAATTATCGGCTTATAACGCTACAGTCAACCGACAGAAATCTTGCGTTGCCGGGCACTTGCAATCAAGCGCCCAGTCCGTATACTTAGTGGCTTGCGAAATTCGCAGGCGAACCATTGGTTCGCCGTTGATTATCCTGGAGATGTGTCATGGCGCATAAAAAAGGTCAAGGTTCCACCAAGAACGGACGCGATAGCAATCCGAAATACCTCGGTGTAAAAGCCTATGCCGGCGAAGTCGTCACCACCGGTTCGATTATTATTCGGCAACGCGGAACAAGATATCGCGCCGGTAAGAACGTCGGCCTGGCGCGCGATGACAGCCTTTTTGCACTGGCACCGGGCCGGGTGCACTTTGCCCCCAACCTGAAAGTTTCAGTGGAACCCATTGAACAGGCCGCCGCCGTAGCCGCTGCCAATTAAAAAACTATCGTCAAAGCCCCACCCTTTTTTAGAATTGCGCCCTGCAATTCTTTCGTGCTGCGCTCATAACCGGGTTAATAGTACCGGCAAGCTACTCCTGCATCGGCAGGCGAAAATTCTTCGGGAGTACATTATGAAACTCGAGTGGACAGCCCGTATTGTTAGTCTACTGGTACTTCTGGCTCTAAGCAGCGTGTTGCCGTCCTGTGCGCATGTGGCGGGTATGGCCACGTGGCAAGGCACAAGTTTCCCCGCCGCGGGCGCGGAGTTATCGGTTGGGCCTCCGGGGAGCACCTTTACGCGGCACTATTATCCTGTGAATACCAGGGGGCATTTCAGTTTCTGGATATCATCCCTGGATACCGACAATATCTGGCTCTGGTCCGGACGGGGCAGTCCGAATCTGGACGCGGTGCAATTAGACCCCACGCAAATCAGCGATCACATGACCCTTGCGGTACCCAGGCGTGTTGTGCCGCTGCATTAGGAACCGCAGTGAGGTCGCGCCAGGCCCGCCGTGTGGACCTTCAGATTTTTTTACTCTGCCAGCGCCCGCGTGCATAAACAATCGCGTTAAATATCCCCCGGTAATTCAGGTCAATCCATATCGCCACCCACACGGCGATGAGGTTGTCCCCATGGATTCCATGCGTCAACAACCAATAAAGCCCGATGGCCAACACCACCCACCGCACCACCAGAATTCCGGAAACCGTGCACAGCATCGGAAGCACTGTTTCGCCGGCTCCTTTTAGCGCACCGGAAAATACAATCGCCAGGGCAAATCCCGGCTGCGCCAGGCCCGCAATGACCAGCGGCCAGAAGCCCGCCTTAATTACCGGCGGTGAATTAACAATTAAGGACAGCATAAACCCCGGGCAGAATATCATCGGCAACGCCAGAACTGTCATGGTAACAAGCGCCAGAGTATTGGCGATTTTGCCCGCCTGCCGGGCCGCTTCCGGCTTGCCGGCTCCAAGATATTGCCCCACGAGTGTAGATGCGGCAATGCCAAACCCGAAGCCGGGAAGAAATGAAATGGATTCAATGCGCAAAACGGCGTTATGCGCGGCCAGCAGATAACCGTTGGGATCATTTTTGGAATTAATAACAAAAATCACAATTAAAAACTGCCCGCCCCACAGCAGAATCCCCTCCACCCAACTGGGAATGCCGATCTTCAATACGCGGGTCAAAATATGCGGGATAATTCTTAAATGCCGCAGGCGCAAATTAATGGGGCTTAAGCCGGTAAATAAAACCACCGCCGCACAGATGCCGCCGGTGAGATAGGCCAGCAGCGTGCCAAAGGCGTCGCCGCGAATTCCCCACGCCGGCAGGCCAAAATATCCGTATGCAAACACGGTCGACGCCACCAGATTGACCACCATGACCATGAACATAATAGCCATGGGTCGCACCGTATCGCCGGCCCCGCGGATGCACGCCATGCCGATTTGCGCTGTGGTTTGCAGGCTGATGGTAATCACCATAATTTGCAGATACTGCCGGGCATAATGGGCCGCCAGTCCGCTAAGGCCGCAGCCGTATGAAATCTGCCGGGCAAAAATATACAGTAGCAGAGCCAGCAGCGTGCTGGCGATAAAGGCCGAACTCACCGACGTGCCGGCGACTCTCTGCGCCATGCGGGAGCGGCGTGACCCAAACGCCCGGGCCACAATCGCTGTAGCTCCAACGCCCAGCGCCGCCGTCATCAGCCCCGCAAACCATTGCAAATACGTCATAATACCCACGGCCGCTGACGCTGCTGCAATCGTATTTGCCGTGCCCGGCAGGTGTCCGGCGACCACGGTATCGGTCAGGCCAATGACCGCGGCCAGTACCTGTTCGGCAATGGCGGGACTGGCCAGCTTCAAGACCAATGCCGCCGTAGGCTTGCGGTCGACAAAATCCAGGCGGCGGCCGGGTGCTTTTGTCGGCAACGGCTGGAGATTCTGCGGGGCCATACCGGCTGCTTCGGATTCTTCCCATTCGGGATAATCAGTGGTGGATTTCAGTTTATTTCTCCGCCATGCTTTTTCGAGTTGCGGCTGGGGCTTTCACCTTGCCGCGCTTGGAGTCTGTTGTCGGTGCCGCCCGTGCCGCAGGCTCTGCTTTTCTAACTGCCAAGGCCAAAAGTTCCTGGGCTTGCGCCAGTGAGGTGGGGGTAATATTTTTCCCCGTAATCATTTCCGCCAGTTCCTCCAGGCGCACCTGTCCGGCCAGAGCTGCCACAGATGTAAAACTTTCGCCATTATGCACGACTTTACGAATACTGATATGCCGGTCCGCATAGGCTGCAATCTGCGGCAAATGCGTGATGCACAGCACTTGGTGCCGCCCGGCGATATCGCGCAATTTTTCACCAATAATCGTGCCCATCCGTCCGCCGACGTTGGCGTCAATTTCATCAAACACCAGCACGCTAACCCGGTCGGAGGCGGCCAAAATGGACTTCACCGCCAGCATCACGCGTGACAGTTCTCCGCCACTGGCGATTTTGCGCAACGGCCGCGCCGGCTGCCCGGGATTGGGTGCCAGCATAAACTCCACCGTCTCCATTCCACTGGGTGAAGCAAATGGATCGTCTGGGTGGCCCTCCGTCTCTCCTGCGCCGGGCACCGGCAGAAATTCAATATGAAACCGGGCTTCTTTCATTCCCAAATCCGCCAGTTGCTGATGCACCCCCGGCATAACAACTTCCGCAGCTTTTCTCCGCCCCTGGGAAAGTTTGGCGCCAATGGTTAATAGCTGCTTTTCCATCGCTGCAATGTGTGCGTCGCAGTCGGCGGAGTTTTGATCGGCGGATTTTAATTGTGCCAGCTGCACTTTATTGCTTTCGTGATACTCCAGCAACTGATCCAGACCGCCGCCATGGCCGCAATATTTGCTGATCAGTCGATTGAGCGTATTGAGCCGATCGGCTACCGTCGCCAGTTCTTCGGGGTCCAGTTCCAGATGATCCAGTGTGCGCCGCAGAGTAAAGGCCGCATCATCCAGGGCAATCGTGGAATCTTTTACCTGTCCGGCGGCGGCGATAAAATCAGGGTTTAATTCCGCCGCCTCCAGAAGAACTGCGGTAACGGTCTTCAGTCGGCCGATAATGGCGGCGTCATCTTCATAGAGCGCTTCATACGCGCTGCCGCCGAGGCGTTTAATTTTTTCGATATTGCTTAACAGCCGATGCCGCGCTTCAAGGACCTCTAATTCCCCCGGTTGCGGGGCAGCGTCATCAATTTCCCGGAACTGAAATTCATAAAGTTCCATCTGTTGCCGGCGCAGGGTTTGCGACGCATTGAGTTCCCTCGATTGAATCATCAATTCCCGCCGCTGCTGATACAGTTCGCGGAATTCTTCCGCGACCGCACTAAGATGTCCTGCATCATCAAGCAGCGCCAGTTGATTGGCGGCCTTAAGCAGATATTGTGCATCATGCTGACCGTGAATGTCTACCAGCGTCTCGGCAATGTTTTTAAGCATCGAGCCGGTTAGCGGCTGGCCGTTAAGTGAAGCCGTGGTGCGGCCTGATTCATGAATTCGCCGCACGAGAATAATTTCCGGTTCATCCGTCAGGGGCAGATCGGTGATCTCCGCCAGGCGGCGGCGCAGGGCGGGGTTTTGAATAACAAATACACCGGTAATACGCGCCTCGCTGGCCCCGGCCCGCAGCATATTCTGCCCTGACCGCAACGCCAGCAGCAGTTCCAACGCCCCCAACACCAGCGACTTGCCGGCTCCGGTCTGCCCCGTAAAACAGTTCAGGCCCGCGTCGAATTCAACCGCCGCATCCGCAATCACGGCCAAATTGGAAATATGCAGTTCACGCAGCATGATCTAAGACTACCTCTGCCAAACACCGGCCTGTATTCTACCCGCAGTGCCTCCGAACTGCAGGAGATGGCGGGGTAGTCGCAGGGGTGAACCATTCGGTTGCCGATCGTGCGAAAGGTTACCGTTTAGAAAAACGGGGGGGGCGGCACCAAGTTTTCATTTACTGTGAAGCTTTCCGCCTTCTTCGTAATACCATGGGCAAAGTGCCCAGGAGCAGGATCGCCAAGGCTCCCGGCTCCGGTACGCTGGACAATGGGCCATTGTATAAATTGACGGTCGGATCAAATACACCACCGGCAGTACTGACCACAGAAAGTAATAATTCCAGCGTTGAGTTCTGCGGCATAGCATCCAGCGTTCCCAGATCTATCGGTGAATGTGTAAAATAATTCTGGGCCATCGCAAAATTTACCGATGTCCCTTGGTCGCCAACCCCTCCAACCAATTCGTTGTTCAAAAGAATTTTAAAGCTTACCAATCCCGACCCGGTATAGCCGACATTTGAGAATGTAACAATCATGCTTTGCCCGGGGACCCAAAGCTTTACAGGGTTGAAATCCCACGTCGCGCTTGCGGTATACGCAATTGGCGAGGAGTCACCTCCCGCCTGCAATAAGGCACTCCCCAATTCCACCGCACCATCGGAGGTTGGTGCCGTCAGGGACGTAAAACCAGTTGCATAAGAAACTGCCTGCAGTCCAGCCACGTCACTGATCCGCATGGGTTGACCGATTGAGGCGAAGCTCTCTACATTCCGGCTAACACTTGAAGATAACGGTGCGCCGGCTTGCGTGACAATCGATTGAATAAAATCTCCGGCGCTTGAACGCGCGGTGGCGATTGTGGTGGCAGTTCCGGCCTCCGCCATGCCGCCGGCATCCGCCAGAGCGGTGCCCGATTGTGGCACTCTACCAACCATCAGGCCGGGTCCTGGGAAAGCCCCGACGCCCCCTATAGCTTGGGATACCAAGGTCAGATTGCTACTTTCGGAAGCGGAAGGGGTTAAGCTACTGACCGCATTGCCGCCGTTAACGCCGTTACCCCCTTGCGCTGTCTGCGTTAAATACAGGGAGCCTGTGGTTGTTCCGGTCACCAAATTATTCAGAGATTCGCTAGCTCCGTACGCACCGTTTCCGCCGATCGCCGTTCCCGACACGCTAACCGCTCCGGTGCCCGATAGGCCACTCACCTGACCCAATTGGGCAATGCCTCCTTGGCCCCCGGAAATACCTACAGCATCTTCCCCCGCGCCACCATTGCCGCCCACGGCGGTGGCGTTAATGGTCACCGCACCGTTGCCGGAAAGGCTGCCGACGGCGGAACTCATCGTCCCGCCTCCATTGCCACCCGGGATCGACTCAACCTGGCCACTGGTGGTCTCGAAAGCATCGGCCGCTCCGCCATTGCCACCCGTGGAACTGACGTTCAGGGTCAAGGATGACGGCGAGCTGGACAAGCTGGAGAGATTCTGATTCAACGCGCTGTCGGCGAAGCCACCGCTGCCACCGGGATTCAACGCTGATCCGCCGGTGGCGTTCAGCGTCAAGCTCAGTGGCCCCGCCGTTTGGCCACCCACGGCGTTGTAGAGATTCTCGTTAGCTCCGTTCCCGCCATTACCACCAATGGCGGTTCCCAACACGCTAACCGCGCCGGTGCCTGATTGACCACTCACCTGGCCTAACTGAGCGACGCCACTTGGGCCTGCAGAAATACCTGCGGCGGTATCCCCCGCCCCGCCATTGCCGCCGATGGCGGTGGCGCTAATGGTGACCGCACCGTTGCCGGAAAGGCTGCCGAGGGCAGAACTTATCGGCCCGCCTCCCTTGCCGCCGAGTATTGTTTGAGTCTGGCCACTGGTGTTCGTGAATGCATCTGCCGTCCCGCCATTGCCACCCGTGGAACTGACATTCAGGGTCAGGGATGACGGTGCATTGGACAAGCCGGCGAGATTCTGATTCAACACGCTGTTGGCGAAGCCGCCGCTGCCACCTGGATTCAACGCTGATCCGCCGGTGGCATTCTCCGTCAAGCTCAGTGGCCCCGCCGTTTGGCCGCCCACATTGTCAAGGACCTCGTTAGCTCCGTCGCCGCCGTTACCGCCGATCACCGTTCCTGATACGCTAACCGCGCCGGTGCCTGATTCACCACTCATCCGGCCCAGTTGGCCAGCGGCACCCTGGCCAGCGGAAATACCTGCGGCAATATCCGCCGCGCCGCCATTGCCGCCGATGGCGGTGGCGTTAATAGTTACCGCACCGTTGCCGGAAAGGCTGCCGACGGCGGAACTCTGCGTCCCGCCTCCATTGCCGCCGGGTACCGCTTGAGGCTGGCCACCGGTGCTGGGGTTGGTGCCGGCGGCCCCGCCATTACCCCCGGTTGAACTGACATTTAATGTCAGGGATGATGGCGCATTCGCGCCAACGAGGTTCTCAATAAGCACACTGCCGCCGGAGCCACCGCTGCCGCCGGGATTCAACGCCGAACCGCCACTGCCATTCTGCGTCAGGCTCAGTGGACCTGCCGTTTGTCCGCTCACGGCGTTTTCGAGACTCTCGTTAACTCCGTTGCCGCCGTTTCCGCCGATCACCGTTCCTGATACGCTAACCGCGCCGGTGCCTGATTGACCACTCACCTGGGCCAGTTGGCCAGCGGTGCCCTGGCCAGCGGAAATACCTGCGGCAATATCCGCCGCGCCGCCATTGCCGCCGATGGCGGTGGCGTTAATCGTTACCGCACCGTCGCCGGAAAGGCTGCCGACGGCGGAACTCATCGTCCCGCCTCCATTGCCACCGGGGATCAGTTGAATCTGGCCACTGGTGCTGGTGAAGGTGCCTGCCGCTCCTCCATTGCCCCCAGTGGAATTGACATTCAATGTCAAGAACGATGGGGCATTGGAAAAGCCGGCGAGATTCTGATCCAACACACTACTGGCGAAGCCACCGCTGCCACCTAGATTCAATGCCGAACCACCGGTAGCATTCTGCGTCAAGCTCAGTGGCCCCGCCGTTTGTCCACCCACGGCGTTGTCGAGATTCTCGTTAGCTCCGTTGCCGCCGTTACCGCCGATCGCTGTTCCTGATATGCTAACCGCGCCGGTGCCAGATTGACCACTCACCTGGCCCAGTTGGCCACCGGTGCCTTGGCCACCGGAAATACCTGCGGCAGTATCCGCCGCGCCGCCATTGCCGCCGATGGCGGTGGCGTTAATAGTTACTGCACGGTCGCCGGAAAGGCTGCCGACGGCGGAACTCATCGTCCCGCCTCCTTTGCCACCGGGTATCGGTTGAATCTGGCCAGTGGTGCTGGCGAAGAGGCCCGCCGCCGCTCCATTTCCCCCAGTGGAACTGACATTCAATGTCAAGGACGATGGGGTATTGGAAAAGCCGGCGAGATTCTCATTGAGCACACTGCTGGCATAGCCGCCGCTGCCGTAGGGATTCAATGCCGAACCACCAGTGGCATTCTGCGTCAAGCTCAGTGGCCCCGCCGTTTGGCCGCGCACCGCGTTGTTGAGGCTCTCGTTAACTCCGTTGCCGCCGTTACCGCCGATCACCGTTCCTGATACACTAACCGCTCCGGAACCCGACTGGCCTTCCACCTGGCCCAGTTGGCCAATGGTGCCTTGGCCCGCCGAAATAACTGCGACCGTATCTGCCGCGCCGCCATTTCCCCCCACGGCAGTGGCGTTAATGATTACCGCACCATCGCCCGAAAGGCTCCCGACGGCGGAACTCATCGTCCCGCCTCCATTGCCACCGGGTATCGGTTGAATCTGGCCACCGATGCTGGTGAGGGTGCCTGCCGTTCCTCCATTGCCACCAGTGGAACTGACATTTAATGTCAGGGATGATGGGGCATTGGAAGCTCCGGCGAAGTTTTCATTGAGTACACTGCTGGCATAGCCGCCGCTGCCACCAGGATTCAATGCTGAACCACCGGTGGCATTCTGCGTCAAGCTCAGGGGACCCGCCGTTTGGCCACGCACACTATTGTTGAGGCTCTCGTCAATTCCGTTGCCGCCGTTACCGCCGACGGCTGTGCCCGACACACTAACCGCGCCGCTGCCTGATTGACCACTCACCTGGCCTAACTGAGCAACGCCACTTGGGCCTGCAGAAATAACTGCGACCGTATCTGCCGCGCCGCCATTGCCGCCGATGGCAGTGGCGTCAATGGTTACCGCACCATCGCCGGAAAGGCTGCCGACGGCGGAACTCATCGTCCCGCCTCCCCTGCCACCGGGTATCGGTTGAATCTGGCCAGTGGTGGTGGTGAAGGTGTTGGCTGCTCCGCCATTGCCACCCATGGAACTGACATTTAATGTCAGGGATGATGGGGCATTGGAAGCTCCGGCGAAGTTTTCATTGAGTACACTGCTGGCATAGCCGCCGCTGCCAAAGGGATTCAACGCCGATCCACCCGTGGCGTTCTGTGTCAGTGCCAGAGAGCCTCCATTGGAATATCCACGGACTGCGTTTGAGAGCCTTTCTGATGGTGCGAGGCCGCCGTCGCCACCTTGCACAGAGCCAGTGACGAAAACGGCTGCCCCAAGTGATGAAGAACCCCCACTGACTGTTCCGAGGGAAGCGTAGCCGCCGTTACCACTAATGCCTCGCGCGGCGGTGTCACCATAGCCGCCTTGCCCACCAATTGCCGTGGCGGACACAATAACCTGCGGGAAATCCGTCAGGGCTGGCCCGCCGGTACCGATGTAAGCACCAGCGCTTGCTGTTCCTCCCGCGCCGCCATTTGGAGTGGTCGCAGTCCCGTTTCCTCCATTGCCGCCAGTCGCAGTAGCCATAGCGTCCGCATCTGTGATGCTGCCACTACGAGCCGTTGCATCGGCCGTCCCGCCATTTTGCCCCGGCCCCCCGGTAAATCCAGTAACGGTGATGGTGGTGGCTTGCGCCGCCGATGACACTCCCACAACCACAGCCAGCGAAACAACCGACAGAAGACTTTTTCGGCACCGCCTACGACGTGAGTAAGCTATCATCCCATATCCTCCCGAATAAAACTGCGAACCCTTGTATTCTTGTGAATTGAGTATACGCAAAGCGCCGAAAACGGCAAATTCAATCTAAAGCACTCGGTCATGCCTTGGCCAGGCCTTGGTATCGCCGCGTGCCTCGTCAATGCAGGGCGGACCGCAACAGAAAAAGGTTTCTGATGAGTCATACGGTCGAATGACGTGGATTGTGGGACGATTTTTAATTTGCAGGCGGATCGTCCGGGGGGCGATTTCCGAAAAAAGCTCATTGGGATTGGTGCATTGCCCGGATGTAATCCAGTCGCACTTGATCGCCAACGCGATTCACGCGGAATAGAATCCCGTCGCCGCCGGAAATATTTGTGGGCAGAAGCAGGGTCCGGGGACGCCAGTCTGCGGCCAGGCGGCCATTTCCGCATTTCTTTAAGCGGACGCTACGGGGGCCGGATAATTGTCGATTAG
>JAKBCC010000109.1 GCA_021808105.1 Planctomycetota bacterium | reverse complement strand
CGCCGAGCTTTTCAGGCGGGTGCCGATCCAACGGTGGAGCTAATGCAATTTTTCTTTGCAGCGTGTTGAGGCGTATGCGTTCTTGACTGCTGCGCAGATCATCAACGGTTATGCGCTGGAGGCGTTGAACCGATTTCGCCGAGGAAGCTTTACCGCCGGTCCGGGCACGCGACTTTTTTTTGAATGCCGCGGGCGGCTTTGCGGTATCTGGTTGATGGGTATGTTTCGGCCGCATCGGGAAAACTCCGCCATGATCCATTGAGCCTGCCCTACGGATTGTGCCGCTGCCGTAATGGTGCGTTCAAGGACTATCGAAGCATTATATCGCTAAATGCTAAATGCTAAACAACATTCATCGGCGATCCAAGCCGCTGGCGGATAAACAGGATACTATTTGATTCGTACAACCGTTTCGCGCTGGATGCCCAGCGGTGCAAATTCCGGCTCGGCTTGAGCCAGCCAGCGCATGGCATCGGTGTAATAGCCCGCGGTGGCT
This sequence comes from Planctomycetota bacterium, assembly GCA_021808105.1. Taxonomy (GTDB): domain Bacteria; phylum Planctomycetota; class Phycisphaerae; order WQYP01; family WQYP01; genus JAMDCX01. Next base: position 12,052 of record JAKBCC010000109.1, on the reverse strand, counting down.
TTGATTTCTGGAATATGCAGCGACCACCAGCGATTGAACATGGTCATATACAATTCACGTATATATTTACATGCCATACTGGCCAATGCGGTTGCCAGGCAGTGTTGCTCGGCTTTTTCCCGGAAAACAAGCAGCGTTTTTCCCGGTCGCGGCGGCGCAGTGATTAAGTAGCGGCTTTCCTGCGCGGATTCCATAAGCACTTTAAGCGGCATATCAGGAAACGTGTTCATCAGCAGCCGGGTGTAATGATCGCGTCCGCCCTGCTTGTCGATAAACAGCAGTAAATCCGATTCATGAAACTGATCATGCAGATGGCGCGCATGCATCATGGTAATGCTGGTAAGCACCGATGCTTTATTACCCGTTGCCGTGACCAGGCGGTTAAATTCAGGGACATCCATTACACGGGTCCATAAGCCTGCCGGCGGCGTCTTGCCGTCGCGTATAATGCTTTGCAGCATATTGCCGGCAATGGTGATAGACCCGGAATCGCCGAATGCCGGAAGCGGCAAATTGCTTTGCCAGGGCAATGGTGGGAAAAAGTGATTGGTTTTCGCGGGTGTGCCAAGCGAATCAATGAGTTGATTCCAATTTTCCGGTGCCGTGGCGTATTTGGGATTTAACCGGTGAATGGCCAGAACAGAGCGTTCCAGATATTTGTTACCATCGGATAATCGATGCACCACTTTACTGTCGGCAATGATTAATTTGCCGGACTTCACCGGCGGCCTGGAAACCACCACGGGGGAGAGTCTGTGCCAGAGTTTTGTCCCGCAACTCAGGTCCGTCGGATCCAGCGGTTCTGGAAATTCAAACGCCGCCGCCGAAACCACCAGCGGCCCCAGCAAAGGCCCGTATCCCGCTTCATCAATACCCGCAATTAACATTGCAGCCTTATAATCATCCCGGCTTGGGAAGGCAAATGCCGGCAGCAGGCCTCCACGAACTTCCCGTTTCCATTTCGTCCGGGCGGTAGTGAGGTTTATAGTATGGGAAACGGCCAGGCGCTACGCGGATGGAAAGAATTCTGGAGTTGATGTCATGGGCATGATCGATAAATTACGGACGTACATAAAGCCGGAGAGAAAAGCATTTGCGCGCCTGCTGATGAAACATTTCAGGGCCGCCAATCCGGGCGTAACGGTGCATTTTGACGAAGAAAAATTCTGTATTTCACTGCGTCGGGCGGATAAACCCGATGCACAATATTTTCTTGGCACACTGTTCGCGGATTATTGCCGTGCCAAGCCTGCGGATCGAACGCGTATGATTGCGGCGTTAACCGCAACCACAATGGAAGCGGTTCCTGATTCCTACGCGACTTCCTGGCAGGAGGCCAAAAGCCATCTTTTGCCGCGTGTCCGCGATCGGGTGACCTATGCACTGATGCGTAAACGGGCGGATCAGGATAAAAAAGTGAATTTCACCGATGAGCCGTTTACAGAACATCTGGCACTGGAACTGGTATATGACCTGCCAAACAGCATCGGTTCGGTCAATCATGATCAGTTGTCCGGATGGGGCGTTACGCGCGATGAGGCGCTGGCGGTGGCGCGGGACAACCTTTGGGCGATAAGCAACCGCGATTTTAAATCGGTGGCTCCGGGCGTGCACGTATCGGATTGGCATGATTCTTATGACGCTTCAAGGCTGTTTCTGCATGACCTGATCTGGCAACTTCCGGTGCGCGGAGATCATGTGGTTATGACCCCAAGCCGCAATGACCTGTTTGTGACCGGATCGGAGGATCCCGATGGTCTGGTTGCCATGGCTACCATGGCAGCGCGTTGCCTGGCTGATCCGCGGTTTATTACCGGCGCAGCGGTGCGGCTGGAAAAAAATAAATGGAGATCATTTATGCCGCCGGAACAATCGCCGGCTTATGAGCTTTTTCGGAAGGTAGCCTTGATCGGTTTTGGCCGGGATTACCAGCAACAGTGCGAGGTGCTTTCCAGTGCGCTGGACGAACATGATTCAGAAACACATATCGGCCGATATTTACTTTTCGAAGCAGTTGAATCGAAAGCTGTGTCATCGAAAACACTGTGGATTGAAGGTTGCACGAATATTTTGCCGATTGTGGATCAGATCATGTTCATGGCACGCGATAAAAACGACGAATTCCGATCGCTGGGCCAATGCACCTGGCAAGCCGTTCAGGCGGCATTTGGCGACATGATTACGCCAACCGATGATTATCCGCCAAGGTTTATGGCCACAGGTTTCCCGACAGAGGAACAGATCAAGGCGATTGCCATCAGCACGGGCTAAAACCAGTTGTCTGTATTATCGAGCTTTTCCAAGAAATCGTCCCGAATCACCTTACGCATCGTTTCCAGGCCCTTTGGCAATAGAACATAGATGCGAATTTCATACAGCGCATACTCCGAAAGAATGTTCATCAAAGACTGTTTGGATTCGACAATAGGAATCGATTCTTTGCCGTCTTCGCTAAGAATGCGAACAGCCTGTTGATAACGGTCTTTCTGGTCGTCCGTGGCGCTGCCGAGCTGGGAGACCGGGATGCGCGAGCCTATTTTAGTCAGCGCCATCCCCTCCTGCGTCCAAATGTGCAAAGTTTCGCGTGGAACACCATATCTTTTAGCGCAATCGTCTAATCTAATTTTCAAAAGCATTTGGACATTGCGATGATTGGAGAGTTCGTTACTCTGGAGTAAGCACCTGTAAGTAGCGACCAAGCTCGGTGGCCGACGGTCCAGAATTGCGGAGAACTTCAGCCTTTCGGATGGCGCAAAACTGGGGTCGTTGGACGCATCGCGCATCAACCCCATAATCTTGCTGTCATCGAAAAAGCGCCAGTCGCCATTGCCTAGCATCAACTGGACATCGTTGGCACCGCACTTGACTACACCGCGCGTGATCAACGCCCGCAACGAATCCTTCAGCAGCCATTCAAAACCAGCAACAGTTTTGTGATAGGCAACCTGCTGGTAATCAAAATATCGGCATAGCAAGAAATGTTCAGCGGCTCGCAACGCCTTCGCCGTGAGACACACTCGCTTCTCTGAGTCAACCCTTATCTGGGTCAGAAGATAATCCAGATCGACGGAACCATATGGTAATCCCGTATGATGGGCTGTGCGCAACAGGTAATCGATCCGATCAGCATCCATATCAGAACTTACCAGATTGCTGAATTGGGGTGGCTTTTCCCGTAAAATAACCGAAGCGATATCCGTCTCGGGATCAAAATTCTGTTTTTTCAGGATACGGTTAATATCCTGGTCGTTAAGTAAAATTTGCTTTCCAACCTGCTCGTGTCGGTAATAGTCATCTGAGCCTACATTTGAGGCACCCTCGCCTTGGAGTTTCTCGTCCGCGAAATGCTCCTTCAGCGCGTCTTCCATAGCATGCGAAAATGGATAATGCCCAACATCATGCAAAAGCGCTGCGAGTCGATATTTCTGAATTTCATGCTCATTAAGCTCGCTTGTTGATACATGGTTATTCTGTACAAGCGACGAAAGAATTCTTCCGGCGATATGACACACGCCCAACGAGTGGGAAAAACGTGAATAGTCCGCGCCAGGAAACACCAAATTGGCCAGACCCAGTTGCTTGATACCGCGTAGCCGCTGAAATGCCGGGCAGCCGACCAATTCGAGTTCGATTTCACTCAAACCGATTGTGCCGTGTACCGGGTCAGAGATCTGTTTGGCATTAAAGGCCTCCATACCGCCCTACCCAAGCAATCCTGCGGATCGTAGTGATATTTTGCCTTGGTCAAAGAAGCCAACCAAGTGTTGTTTCTCTTTATCCAGCCTGTCTCTTGATTCCTCGTCGGTAAATTTGGAGACGGTCAATAGAAAGTGTATTGATGCCAGCAGTTCGAGCCAATCTTCCTGGCTAAGATCAATCCCCGGCGGAGGTTCGATCAGCGGTTGAAGCGAATCTAATTTATCTTTCAGGTCGGGCCGGAGGGCCTTGCCAACATGCCCCTTGTCATCTGCGTCCAGAGCCGAGGCAAGGCTGTAGTAGTCCCGCGTCAGGGCCGGGCTATACGGCCCCATCACATACCAACCAAATACATAAGAAAGGTTCACGCCTGCCGCCTGTGCGAGATATACCGCCTTTTGAATTCGCTTCCGATCATCAACTGCGGCGATGCTGTCGGAAACGCCGAGATTGTCGAGAACGAGCTTTAAAACTATTTGGGACGGTTCCATAGGATGAATACCCCCTATCCTTCCGGCCTTCCGGAATAACCCGCAACGGATGAGAGGATGGCCGAGGAATGTCGGCAATACCCTTCAACCACCTTGATCCACCACATATATTATAGGCTTTGGGCCGGAACGCAAATAGTACATTCTAAATACCACATGGTGGTGCCCCGGCGTGGGTGCGCGGCGCACGGTTAGCGGCCGACGGCTTGCGGCTGTTGCTCAGGCAACAACCCTCGGGCTTTCATCCAGGCCGCGCAATCGCGCGGCCATTGCACGGAGTCTGTCCCTTTTTTACCAAGCCCAAAACCATGACCGCCGTGCTTAAATTCAATGAGTTTTGCCGGTATGCCATTGCGTTTAAGCGCGGCGTAAAAGCGCTTTTCATTTTGATGGTTCACGGCATGATCATCGTGGGCATAAAACATGAAGGTCGGTGGGGTTAAAGCGGTGACATTCAATTCGCTGGAAAAGTATTCATCTGCATCCAGCGGAGCATGTTTTCCCAGGAAACTGGCGTGGGAAAGCGGATGCGTAATGCCGGGCATCATGGAAATGACCGGATAGCCGAGCACCAGAAAATCCGGGCGGGTGCTGAAGCGATTGAGTTTATTGGCGGCATCTGGATTGCCAGGCAGCCAATGCACGCCGGCCAGAGAGGCGACCGACCCACCCGCTGAAAAGCCCATCACGCCAACGCGCTGCGGATTAATGTGCCAGTGTTTGGCATTCGCGCGGACAATTTGTACCGCCCGGCGCACATCCTGCAATGGCCAGGGCACGCCGCTGGGCGGGAGTTTCCCATCCGGCAGGCGATATTTCAATACAAAGCAGCTTACGCCAAGTTTATTAAACCACTGTGCCACGCGGTAGCCTTCCAGGCCAATGGCTTCTTCCACATACGCCCCACCGGGGCAAATGACCAGCGCACAACCATTGGCTTTCTTGGCGGGCGGAAGATAGACGCGCAATGTTGGCCAGCGGATCGGGCCACGGATATGACGCCCCCGGCCAACGGGGTAAAACGACAGGCTGATCCGCTGATTCTGCGGCACCTTTAAATGGGGCCAAACGGGCACAACCAGACGCTGCGCCGCGGAGGCGGTTACGGGTAAAAGCAACAGGATCAGCAGCAACGAGACATATCGGGTCATACGGCATTCCGTTCACGAAAGTGCGGAGTTCTGTAGAGTGAAAACGCAAATATTTATCGGGGAATAAAGTGCATCCGTTTCAACCAGCGGGCGCAGTCCATTGGCCATTGGGTGGAATCGGTCCCCTTTCTTCCCAGCCCAAAGCCGTGCCAGCCGAGCTTAAATTCAACGAGTGTTACCGGTACACCATTGCGTTTAAGCGCGGCATAAAAGCGTTTTTCGTTTTGATGGTTCACGGTTGTATCATCATGGGCATAAAACATAAACGTCGGTGGAGTTAAAGGCGTGACATTTAACTCGCTGGAGAAATATTCTTCCAGATCCAGCGGGGGATTTTTTCCCAGCAGACCATCCTGCGAACCGGGATGTGTAATGCCGGGCATCATGGAAATAACCGGATAGCCAAGCACCAGAAAATCCGGGCGGGTGCTGAAGCGATTGAGTTTATTGGCGGCATCCGGATTTCCAGGCAGCCAATGTACACCGGCCAGAGAGGCGACCGACCCCCCTGCTGAAAAGCCCATCACGCCAACGCGCTGCGGATTAATGTGCCATTGTTTGGCATGGGCGCGTACAATCTGCACCGCCCGGCGCACATCCTGCAAGGGCCAGGGCACACCGCTGGGCGGAATCCGGGCACCGGGCAGGCGATATTTCAGCACATAGCAGCTTACCCCCAGCTTATTAAACCATCGTGCCACGCGATAACCCTCCAGCGACATGGCCTCAATCCAGTAAGCTCCGCCGGGGCAGATGACAATGGCACAGCCGTTGGCGCGTTTTTGAGGCGCGGGAAAAAGTGTCATCGTTGGCCAGAGAATCGGGCCTGTTGCCACGTAACCAATGGAATGGTGTTTCACAATCTTAGTATGGCGTTGCGCTACCGGAACATTTAAGTGCGGCCACACGGGGATAACCCGCGGTGTTGCCGCCATGGTCGATCCAGTAAGCAACAAAACCGCCAGGGTCGTTGTGAGTTTCTTAATCATTCAGGCTTTCCTGTAAAAAGTATAAAAGCAACAGTTTTTCTTCTCTTTCGTAACGGGATTGAGTGTCATTCAGCGTTTTGCCGCGGGCAGGAAATGCATTTTGCGCAGCCAGCGTTCACATTCCTTCGGCCATTTGACGGTTCCTGTGCCGGGCCGGCCCAGGCCGAAACCGTGTCCACCGCGCTGGAACATGCGCAATTCCGCGGGAATGCCATTTCTTCTCAAAGCTTTGTAAAAGCGAATGCTGTTGGCGGTTGGCACCAGCGGGTCATCATGGGCAAAGCAGATAAAGGCAGGCGGGGTCAAGGAAGTAACATTTAATTCGCTGGAGAAATATTGTTCCACATCCAATGGCGGATGAAGCCCCAGAAGCGCGTTATGGGAACCGGGATGCGTAATGGCCGGCATCATGGAAATAACCGGGTAACACAGCACCATGAAATCCGGGCGGGTGCTGAAGCGATTGAGTTTATTGGCGGCATCCGGATTTCCGGGCAGCCAATGCACACCGGCCAGGGAGGCGACCGACCCCCCCGCCGAAAAACCCATCACGCCAACGCGATGCGGATTGATGTGCCATTGTTTGGCATGCGCGCGTACAATCTGTATCGCCCGGCGCACATCCTGCAACGGCCAGGGCACGCCGCTGGGCGGAAGTTTACCGTCCGGCAGGCGATAGCGCAAAATAAAGCAATTCACACCGATGCGATTAAACCATTTTGACGGTGCCACACCTTCCGGGGGAACCCACTCACTGACATAGCCGCCGCCCGGGCAGATAATAATCGCCGTGCCGCTGTTGTTATCGGCTGCCGCCGGGTAGCATGTCAATTCCGGCCAGCGCACCGGGGTCAGCAGTACACCGATGGCATTTTTCTTCGGGTGCCTCTGGCTTAAGGGAATATTCAACCGCGGCCAAACGGGGATAACCAGCGGCGTGGCCGCGGTGGTTGGCCGGCATAATAACATTGCCGGAAGCGCAATGATCAAAACAGCGAGGATTCTCTTAAGTGACGGCATGTAAAGCTCCGCGAAACACAATAAAGTAACCACATTCTTACACGTTTTTGACTTTTCGCACCGGTGCGGTCTGCACCCAGCGCATGATAGTTTGCGGCAGCGGCGATTGAAAGTCCAGCGTTTTTCCGGTGCGCGGATGCGTGAATTGTACATGCACCGCGTGCAGACATAATCTGCTTTCACCCCCCCGCCGCGCCGCCGGCGTGCCATAAAATACGTCCCCCACCACCGGATGGCCGATGGCCGCAAACTGCACGCGAATCTGATGCTTGCGGCCCGTGTGCAAGCGGCACCGAATCAGGCTCATTGCCCCGTTGGACTGCAATAATTGATAATCCAAAATGGCCGGTTTGCCCGCGGCGGCGCTGGGTATTGCGGGATTGTTCGGGCATACACGCACCATTCCGGATTCCGTTTCAAGCAGCCGATGTTCCAACCGCCCCGCCGGGGGCTTGGGCGTACCGTGCACCACGAGTTCATACTCTCTGGTGATGCTGTGAGTTCGGAATTGCCGCTTTAAATCAGCCAACGCCCGCACGCCGCGGGCCAGCACCAGCAGACCGGATGCGTCGCGGTCCAGGCGATGCACGAGATGGGCTTTGAGTTTCTGGTTATCCCGGCCAAGCACCCGATTTACTCCCGCCAGCAGGGTGGGCCGCTTTTCTTCGGCATGGGTTGCCGTCAGCAGTCCGGCGGGTTTTACCACCACCAGCACGTCGGAATCCGCGTAAATCGGGCGTACCGCATCATCAAGTCGGGCTAAATCCGCCCCGGTGCCGGCACGATTATTGTGAATCTGCGGTGTAATGCCGTCCGGCACGCCCTGCTTGAGAGAGCGCACCGGTTTGCCATTGAGAAACACGCGCGCTTCCTGGACCATTCGCCGGAGCGTCGTGGTTTTAGCCTGCGGATATTTGCGCCGCAGGAAATCCAGAATGGTGCGTTCATCGATCATAAAACATATACATATTAACACTTATAGTGGATTATTGGTAAACTGTCCGAATATCCGGTCAAAGTCATCGACGGAAAAATACTGGATAACGACCTTGCCCGCCCCCTTTTTGCGACTGGGAATAATTCGCAGCTTGGTTCCCAGTTGACGGGAAATGCGTTGCTCCATATCCAGAACATTGGGTGTGCGCACCGTTCCGGTTTTGGAAGCACGGGCCGGGGCGGCGGCTCCGCTTTCGCGGGCAAGCGTTTCCAGGCGGCGGACGCTTAAGCCCTGCTGGGCGGTGAGGGTTGCCAGAGCGAGTTGGCGTTGGGCATCATCAATGCCGGCAAGAACTTTGGCATGGCCGGTGGAAATGGCCCCGGCGATGACCAGTTCCTGAATGGCGCCTGGTAAATCCAGCAGGCGTAAGAAGTTGGTAATGGTCGTGCGGTCTTCGCCAAGCCGCTGGGCCGCCTGGGCATGGGTGACGGAAAATCGTTCGATATAAGCCCGATACGCTTTGGCACGTTCAATGGGGTTGAGATCCTGGCGTTGGATATTTTCTATTAAGGCCCATTCGATTTGTTGTTCAGGAGTTGTATCGGCGCGGATAATGGCGGGAATGGTCATCAGTCCGGCAAGTTTGGCGGCTGCGGTGCGGCGATGACCGGCAACAAGCTGATAACGTTGCCCGACCTGCCTGAGCAGAACGGGTTGGAGAATTCCGTGCGTACGAAGAGAATTTGCCAACTCCGCTAATGCGGAAGAATCCATCGTTTGGCGTGGTTGATCAGGATTATCGTCAATTTGATCGATAGATATTTCGTAAACACGTAGATGTTGCTCTTCGGCGTAGGTTATATTTTGTGGGCCACTGGACTTTTTACCACCATTGGTAGTGTTTGAATTATCTTCTGGATGGGACGGCTTTTGTCGATTTGTAATCAGTGCATTGAGTCCCCTACCGAGTCGTGCTTGTGCAGCCATGGGAATTTCTCCGTTGTTTTCTCAAACGATGTTCTACGTGGAACATTGTCTGGTATCACGTCATTTGCGTCAAGCCGGGAGTTTCACAAAAGTGTGACGGGCGACCGGATGAGGACGGGACAACAGACTTGTTTGTAAGAGCCTGTTTGAAAAGTTGCGAATTGGTTCAACGGATAACTGGATGATAAAAGCCATTTCGTGTCTGCTTCAAGCCAGGCGTAAATTTGCATCGCAGATTCCCCGGAGGATACATTCACAACAGGATCAGTTGTGCATGCGTACAATGCGAAATTGTGAGCATCATGATCTGCTTAACGAACTTAGAGTCTGTTGGGAAATTCCGCCGGGATCGCGTTGGGGCGGCAAACGGCTGCCTGCGGCGTTCTCGACCCTCAACATATTCCGGAATATGCTTCGGATCTGCGTCTTTGGATCCATTCATTTGCCAAGCCAGTGAACCCGCATCGGACTTTTCAAACAGGCTCTTCGTAATCGGAGCTGCTGTGCCGGCGAATGGGTGCCGGACAGGTTCCGTCCGTGGCTGGCTTATGGTTCTTCTTAGGAAGGTTTGCCACTGGTAGACGCTTGGCAACGGAGCCGCATGAGACCGTGAGAAGTGCAATTAATCTTGCGGATTAGCTCGCATAATGTTTGAAACAGGGTAGATGTTCCACGTGGAACATGAATTAAATTCAAAATCTCAGGAAGCGGAATTTAACCATACGCGAGCCAAACGGCCCAGCTCAATCCAGTTCATTTTTTGATATAACGCCAACGCCGGATCGTTTTCTGCGTCAACCTGCAGCAGGGGAGTTTTACCCATTTGTCGAATTCTAGCCGCCATATCATCAACCAGCTCGGCACCAAATCCCTGTTTGCGGAACTCAGGGAATGTAAAAACGCCCCCAATTTCAACGGTTGTCGGCAAAATTAGATCAAATTTCGCTAATGCGACTATTGTGCCATTGCTCTCATGAACATAAACATTACGGGACTCAATCCAGGCATCAACATTGGCGTCAAATAAAATGCCGCGCTCCTGACTGTACAATTTTCTCCAGCGGTTTAGAACGGGTTCATCGCCATCCCGGGCCAAACGGACTTTGCTGCTGAAAGCTGCGGGCTTTTCCGCAGGTAATGTCATCATAATATTGACGGTTTTGCGGGCAGCCGCCTTCCGGTTAACCATGGCCAGCAAACGGGGGGTCATCGTGCCGACACCCTCAGCCAAGCCTGTTATATAATTGATCGGCAGAGGAGGATTTGGCAGCTCAGCGCTCACGGCAGCCGTTCTTTGGGGCGGATTGCTGTTCCACCAGGTTTGCAGGTAATCACACATGGCATCGGCGGCTTCGGCGGAAGTCGCCAGTACGTCGGCGCGATGCGCTTTTGGTACGTAAAGCATTGCGCCGTAAGCACTTGCGAAGTTTATCGTTGCGGCCGTACCCTTGGCCTTGGTGATCACAACGAGATGCAAATCATCACGGGCCAGCGGGGGGGTTAAAGCCAGCCGATCCCAAAAGTGGGCCAGGGTATCCATGACACCTCCGCCGGCGGATCGCAAATAATCGGCCGCCTGTTTGGAACGGTCCAGTGGTACCCGCACGGCAACCACGCCCGGCGCATCTGATTGTCCAGTAGTGTTCAAGGCTCCGCGACTCCACAGTCGCCGACTGTCATCATAGAAGATGTGCAGAAATATATATGGCTATGTATAAACACATTTATACCCAATCATCATACCGAAGCCGCCCGAGCCGCATCCATTGGATGTTATACCGCCCGGACGCAACGCAGTTATTCTAACGTCCTGCGCCAAGGATTAAAGGATGCCGCATTCCCCGCCGGTTTTCAAGCCATGCGGCATCGATAAGCCAAATCCATACTCCAATCCAGCTCGCCATCGCAGATACCCGCCGCACCCAAAAGTCAGTTTGCCCGTTGCTTCCCGGGTGTGCCGCGGGGCACCGATCATTGCTCGTGGCACCCCGGACTTATGGTTGAGTTTTCACCGTAGCGGCACGAGAGGGGGGAGGAGTTAGAAGGGGCTTGGAAGCGCTGCGCTTTGATCAGGTTTTGAATTCTGATCCACAGATTTCTCAGATTACGCAGATTCGGATTGAGTCCCGATCTGCCGATCCTATCGCCAGGCCTGCCCCGGCGCGCACGAGGTAAAGCTCCTGCACGGATAGCGCGAACATTCCAGAACGTGAACGAGGCATCTCTAAAGACTCAAACCACGAAGCAAAGTTAATCCTGTCCCCAAGTAAGGTAACACAATTCCACGCCAAGCTCCTGGATTTGTGCGTCCCGTATCCGCGCAGTCCGCTTAGAGAGTTTACCCCGTGCGCGCCGGGGCGGTCCGTTCAACCAGACTTCCAGGTAAGCTCGGGCATCGGATCGAGAATTCAATTCTTGCAGTGTAATTTCCACCGCCATGAGGCCAACTGGCATCACCACTGATTGCACGGATTTAACGGATAACGTACGAACCATGCCCCTTCAGAAGCCCCCCGTATCCGTTTCATCCGTGAAATCCGTGGTCTTCTTTTGCCTCCGGGTCAACAGAAGCGGCAAGAAGCCGCCCCGGCGCACCACAAAACCGATCCAACCCGCCATCGCAGATCCCCTCCGCGCCGGGATTCATTGCGGCACCCTCGGCTTCCTCCTTGTGAACACAAAACGTTTTTCACCACAACGACACAAAGACACGAAGAGCATTTAATTACCTAACCAATTCTTTGCATTCTTTCGTTTCTTTGCGGTTGGTAATTTCTTTCG
>JAKBCC010000108.1 GCA_021808105.1 Planctomycetota bacterium | reverse complement strand
CATTGACTGATTTCTCATTAGGTGACTACGGCATTAATACGGCCAATAATACCGTCTGGGCGGTCTTGAATCATTCCGGTAGTACGCTTGGTGATTCTACGGGTAACTTTGCGGTTATGCAGCGCATTCCCGGTGATACCAATGGCGATGGTGTAGTAAACAATCTGGACCTGGCAACCGTGTTAGGCAACCTCAATCAACCCTCAGGCGGTTTGTGGAGTAAGGGAGACTTTACCGATAGTGGAACCGTTACCAATGCGGACTTGGCCATTGTTCTTAATAACCTCAACACTGGAAGTATCACCACCGCAGCTCATGCCGGAATGCTCGGCAGTGCGGCTTCGCCCGTACCGGAACCAGCTTCCCTGGCTGTACTGGCCATCGGTGCTCTGGGCGTGCTGGGGCTGAAGAAGAAACGCCGTCCGGCATAATACAGGTACTCGGTTCCGGTATCGCAAGGGGTGCGTTGCGCGGGGGTCAAAACGCGAAGTTTCGTAAGCGATCAGGATGGGCCGGCCACTGGCACCGCGTGAGATATAACGCTATCCGATTTGCGCGGTGCGGGAGAACTGGCAGCGGTTGAAGCACCGGCGTGAACTGCCAGTACCGAACAGGCACACGCCTGGGCCACGGAGGCTTGTGAACGACTGAGGAATTTTTGCTTGAATTGCCACTGCGCGGAAATCCCCAGAATGATCAGGTCATAATTGGCGGATTCCTTGACCACCACATCGACTGGCGAATCACTTTCCACCACTTGGAAGCGAACCTGCCGCGAACTGCCGGAAACGGCAAACTGGCGATCCACCAGGGACTGCACACCCAGCCGTCCGTTGTTATCAGCGTGACTTCCGGGTTTAACAACATGAAGAATCGTTACGCGGGCATCGTTGCGTTGCGATATTTGATCGGCCGCCTGCAACGCCCCTATGTCCTGATTTTCTCCAATGTACGGCACCATAATGCGTTCCACGGTTCGCAGATTCTTCTCTACAAGAATCGCAACATGCCGGTTGGAATGCAGGATTACTTCATCGGCGATGCGGCCCAACGCGGAGGCGGCAAACAATCCCTGGTGACCGCCCAGAACAATCCATCCCACGTCATAGCGGTTAGCCGTGAGCGTAATATCCGAGGCGAAATCCGTGCTGACAAAACCCACCGCACTCACTGAAACGTCCATGGCGGCGGCTTGGCGCAACGCCAGTTCGACCGGATCGCTGGCGGTATAAAATGTTTTGCTGCGACGTTCGTGTTCGTCCGGGTTATTCAGATGCAATAAGCAGAGCCTTCCAGTACCTGCACCGAGTAATAAGGTTCCCACGCGAACCAGCCCGGATGCTGTTTGCGGCGAAGACACTGTTACCAGTGCACGGGATTCCCCGGGTGCAGGTTTGAGAGCTTCGGCCGCCTCATCCCGTCGCTGACGTGCCGGAGAATAGACTAAATACAGCAGAGGTGTGGTGATAAAAGTAGTGGCCAGTGCCATAATGACCATCATGGCAAACATCTGCGGAGAAAGCACGTGCAAATTTAATCCGATGTTCAGGACAATAAGTTCCACCAGGCCGCGCGCATTCATCAGCGAACCCAGCACACCGGATTGCCGCCAGGAAAGGCCGGCCACGCGGGCGGCGAAAAAGGAGAAGATCACTTTGGCGGCCGTGGCGATCAGCACCACCAGCAAACATATTTTCCAAAGATGGGCATCATTCAAAAGTCCGATTCTGGTGCGCAGACCGGTGTAGGCAAAAAAGATCGGCAACAGGAACAGCAGAATAAAATCTTCAAGCTTTTCAGTAATATGGCCGACAAATTTACTTTCTGCGGGCATGGCCATTCCCAAAAGAAATGCCCCGAAAATGGCCTGAATTCCGATCCAGTCGGTCATGGCGCTGGAAGCCAGTACCAACAGCAAAATCAGCGCCAGCGTATCGCGTGATAAATATCCGCGGCGCTCATAAAGTCCCTGCAATAAGCGCAGCGCTTTGGGCATCACCAGGAGCATAAATGCAGCGAATACAACGGTCCAGATCAGCGTCATCAGGGCGGAAAAAAGCGGGTTACCGCTTTTGTGTGTGTTTAATCCCACGGAGGTGGAGATTGCGATAACCAGCGCCAGCAGGCACCATCCCACCACATCATTGAGTGCTCCGCAAGCCAGACTGAACGTGCCTACCCGTGAGCGCTGCAGGTTGCGCTCATTGATCATCCGCGCGAGCACCGGAAAAGCGGTGATGGACATGGCAGTGCCAATGAATAGTGCAAAGACCAGCTTGTTGCCGCCCGTACCGTGAAATTCCTGGAAGAGATAAAGCCCCAGAAGGATGCCGCATACCAGCGGCCCGGCGACGCTGGTTCCACCCGTGATGATCAGGGCTTTGCCCTGATTGCGCAGCAGTTTCATGTCCAGTTCCAATCCAACAAGGAACATGAATAAGACCACGCCGATTTGGCTTAATACATTAAGAAATGGATATGGATCCCCTCCCTTATGCACCGGAAACAGCATGCCCAGCACGGCCCCATGATCCAGCAGGCCTAACACGGACGGCCCTAAAATAATGCCGCCCAGCATTTCCCCCACCACACGCGGCTGACCAATCCAGCGCATGATTTTCCCGACCACGCGGGCGGTCAGCAGAATAACTGCGATCTGTACCAGCAATTGTAAAATCGGGTGCATACGCCACCTTACGTTGCTTTTGCCACACCAGAGATTCTGCCCCGGACAACAAAGGTTGATCGCCCCTGCCCGGCTACGACCAGCCTTCAGAGTTTACCGAACGGCGCGGCTAAAACCAACCGAAAGATGTAAGCATTTTCTGATTACGGCATCGACACCACGCCGGTTGCGGCAATATCGCGGCTGTTGTATCCCACGGCAATCTGATATTTGCCCACGGGCACCGCCCATTGATCAGCTTTGGTATCAAAATATGCAAAATCACGCCAATCCAATTTCATGGTCACGGTTTTGGTCTGACCGGGTTTGAGATTCACCCGGCTGAAACCCTTGAGCGTTTGCACACATCGATTGGCTTGATCTTCCTGTGGACGTAGATACAACTGTACGATTTCCGCACCGGTTCGCTTGCCGGTATTGGTTACCTGGGCAGTGACTGTGACCGCTCGGGCTTTCCCATTACCAACTGCGGAAATATGCAGTTTGCCGATGGAGAATGTGGTATAGGACAATCCGAAACCAAAGCAATATCGGGGAGAAATATGCTTTTTATCATACCAGCGATATCCGACATAAATTCCCTCGGCAAAATGCACTTCCGGGTTCAGGCCGTAAATATCATGGCCGGGATAATGGCCATACGCCGGTTGCTGCCGCCAATTGCGGGCGAAGGTATCCGGCAGGCGACCGCTGGGATCAATTTTCCCAAAAATAATATCGGCCACGGCCGTATTGCCGTTTTCGCCGGGATACCACGCATAAACAAGGCCCGCGATTTTATGAATCCAGCGGCTCATTGCCACATCGCCACCGGCGTTGACAACCACCACTTGATGCGGATTAAGTTTCGCAATTTCCCGAATGTAACGCCCCTGTGCCGAAGGCAGGTGATATTTGCGATCAAAATCTTCATGCTCCAGGTGTGGGCCGTAACCGACGCACGTGATCACCGCATCAGCGGATTTAATTTCCGCACGCTGCCGGCCGGTTAACATCGGATAATGTATGCGATGCAGGCCGACTTTCATTTCTCCCGGTATCATCGCCCCGTTCTTTTCATTGGGTTGCAACTGAATAATCAACTGATACGTGTGCCCCTTGATAAAATGATAGTCATCCATGAACGCGATGACCGGCCGGGGTCGCCACTGCTCAATAATTTTCTTATGGTTCAGAAAAGCCTCAGCATTGCCGGCGTTACAGTAGAACTTCAACATGTAATTGCCGGTCTTGTGCGGCTTAATTTCCGTAACCCATTGGGCACTAAATCCGGGGCCAACGTGGCGCGGTAATTCACCGGGATGTTCCCAGCTTAAATTCAAACTTTTGACATCATGCACCATAGGGGGAACTGATGTTGATTTAGCTGCCAGAATACTGATTTCCGCTCCCGGTTTGCCGTCCGGCGCATAAAAATCATTCTGACTCCAGTAGGCATTTCCCTGCCCGATATACGGAATGTAAGTTACTTTCGCCTGCGCCCCCGCCGCGTGTTTTACAGCCGCCAGCATACTTACCGGCGTACCGATCGGAATAACGTATCCGCTCCCGCCACCGGTGGTAACGGCGGGCGAAGCCATAGGTCCCAGCACGACGATATGTTTCACGGCAGCCATATTCAGAGGCAAAAAGCTATCCTTGTTGCGCAGCAGAACGGTGCCTTCAGCGGCCACTTTCATTGCGGCGGCAGCGCTGACCGGATTATTGAGCGGGATTCCCTTCTTGGTTTGCGGACGATTCAGAAAGTTTAACGCTACCATCATGCGTAATGTCCGACGGACATGCTGATCAATATTTGACATGGTGAGTTTGCCGGATTTAAGCAAGGGTGGAATGGTGAGCATGTTGTAAAAAATCGGGCGGTGCATTTCCATATCCAGACCTGCCTTAAGAGGCCCCAGTGTGGCATGCGAAGCGCCCCAATCGGACATTAATACCCCCTTAAATCCCCAGTGTTTACGGAGGACATCCGTCAGCAGGAATTTGCTGGCCGTGCAGTATACGCCGTTGACCTGATCATACGCCGCCATGATAGACCAGACATCTCCCTGCCGCACCGCAGCCCGGAACGGCGGAAGATAAATTTCCTCCATCGCCCGCTTGCTGATAATTTCATTAATATCAATGCGATCCGTTTCCTGCTCGTTGGCAACATAATGTTTGGCACAGGCGGCGACTCCCTGCGATTGCACACCCCTGATCCAGGGTGCCGCGATCTGTCCGGAAAGATACGGGTCTTCACCCAGGTATTCAAAATTTCGGCCGTTTTGCGGCTCGCGAACAATATTTACGCCAGGCCCGAAGATGACATGCACGCCGCGTGCCCGGCAGTCGCTGCCGATCTGCCGACCTTCTAAAAACGCCAACTTGCGGTTCCACGTTGAGGCCAGAGCCGCAGACGCCGGATACGCAGTTGAAGCTCCGAATCGGCGCACACCCAGGGATGCATCACTCATGACCAGGGTTGGAATATGCAGCCGCTGCACACCGGGAACATCGAGGATGGTTTCAAACGCCATCATGCGGACTTTTTCCCGCAGCGTCATCTGCTTAAGCAGCGCATTGGCTTTCGCATCAACTTGTTTGGCGGAAAGCTTAACAGGGATATATTCACCGGCTTGAGCCGTACAGGCCGCACCGACCGCCGCAAACAGGCACACCGCTGCCCCGTGCATGAATTGTCGCAGATTTCCAGAATTGGATTTACCGGAAGCGGTTCCAAACTTTTTGCGCAACATCCTGACACTCCTGAAGAAGGGTTTAACAACGATATAAAAGTTGCGAGCCAGTGGCGTTCTCACCCGCGTGGGGGATAATATGACCGATATCAGGAAAAAATTCAAATGAAACTGTTTCCGTATCGGTTTCTCTCCTATTCCTTTTTTGTTGGGGTCAGTCCTGGGTCGGCATCCCAAACGGTTTATAAGGCTCCTTTGGAGTTACCGGCTGCTGGAGGCCAGTTGCAGGCAGTCCGTTACGCCAACATATTTTTTTCTAATTCTTCCAGCGATTTACCTTTGGTTTCCGGCACGGCGGCAAGCACAAAAACAAATCCCAAGGCGCAAATAACAGCATACAGCCAGAAGGCCCCTGCCGTACCGACGACGGCTTTCAAGGAAGGAAACGTCTGGGTCAAAACAAAATCGGCGATCCATAAAGTGGAGACCGCAATGGAAAGGGCGGTGCCGCGAATGCGATTGGGGAAAATCTCGGAGATGAGAACCCAGGTGATCGGTGCCAGCGTCATGGCATAACACGCAATGGCAGCCATGACCAGAATCACTATCGGCAGGCCGTCGATATGTTTATAAAATGCGTATCCAAGCAGGGTGTGCGTGACGACCAGCCCGCCGGCACCGATAAGCATCAATGGACGACGGCCAAGACGATCGACCAAACCCATGGCCACCAGCGTGAATACTAAATTTACCGCACCCGTGATAACAATATCAAACAGGACTCCGTTGACGTGGTAGCCGGCGGAATGAAAGATATCCTGCGCATAACTGAAAATAACATTGATTCCACACCATTGCTGAAATACCGCCAGAAGTACGCCAATACCGATAATTTTCAGTACTCCTGAAGATAGTAAGTCCGAAAGGTTCACCCGCCCGGTTTTTTCGCCAAGCAAAGTCGCTTGAATAGCGGATATTTCATTGTCGGCGTGCAATTCGCCGCCGATGCGCGCAAGAATTGTGCGAGCCCGCGCAAGGTGTCCCTGCTTGGCCAGCCAGCGCGGACTTTCGGGAATCATCAACGCCCCCACCAGGAATACCAGGGACGGTATGGCTACGGCCGTGAACATCCATCGCCAGCCGATTCGCCCATCCCACGATGCTGCAATCATGGCGGAAGTCGCGCGGGCTGAAATGGGCTGAGCAATCAACCAATTGACCATATCCGCCAACAGAATACCAATAACGATGGTCAACTGGTTCAGCGCCACCAATCGCCCGCGCACGGCCGCCGGAGAAACTTCGGCAATATAGAGCGGCGACAAATTCGAGGCCATGCCGATGGCCACACCGCCAATAATGCGCCAAAAAGCGAACCAGACGAAGCTTGGTGCCCAGCCGGTCAAAATGGAGGAAATAGCAAAGAGCAGCCCCGCTACGGCCAGGAGTTTCTTTCGCCCAAACCTATCGGCCAGCCAACCGGTCACCAGCGCTCCCACCAACGCACCCAGCAGCGCACAGGACATCGCCCAGCCAATGATATTGGCATTGAAGAGATGAAAATGCGGCACAAAAAAAGGCTTGGCCCCGCTGATTACTACCCAGTCATATCCAAAAAGCAGTCCGCCCAAGGCCGCCACGGATGCAATGCAAATGACATAGCCCAGTTGTGCCTTCTCCGGGCGCTTCGATACGGACGTATTCTGCATCATCATTTCCTTTTGCGTTTCAAGCCAACCCCTGAAGCATTTCTGATCCGCTGTGACTTAACCTTACTGGTGGTAGAACCATATTGTCTGATCTCCACCAGCAATTCCAGGGCCGGAGCATGGCCGGGATCCGTGCGTAAAATCTTCGCCAGCAGTCTTGCAGAACCGTCAATTTTCTCGCTGGCGAATTGCATTTGCACCTGCAGAAAGAGAGCCGTATTTTTTTGCTGCGCCTGCAGATCAGCTTCAAAAAGTAATAACGTCGGCAATGACGTGGCAAAATAATCGATTTTCGCGGGGGCATGTTCTAATTGTTTTGCATAGTCTGATACCGCTCGAATGAGCTTTTCCGCCGCCTGTTTTTTGCCCAGTTTCCGCAATGCCAGAATCGTGTAAAGCGTCATTTCGGAATATGGAGTTACGGCCATCTGCTGAAAATCACCCCGGGCTGCCGCGGCGCAAGTCCACCATTGCGTGGCTTGTGTCTTTTGGCCAAGTGCGGCATACGCGCGGCCCAGATAAAAATGGATGTCGCTGCAGTTAGCCAATGGATGCCGGGCTTCACCAAGCGTTTCGGGCGGCTTTAGCGCCGAATGGAAATATTCTAAAGCTTCAGCAGCTTTCCCCTCTCGCAATAAATTACGGCCGAGACCGCAATTAGCCCGGACGAATTGCTCCACAACTCGCCCCTCCCCCCCTTCCCAAGGTTGAAAATGTCGATGCGTCAAAATTGCCAATGCCTCTTTATGCCGCCGAGCCAGATTCAACAACGTGCAATATTCTATGGCCAGATCATCACGTTGTGCCCAGCCAGCCGAATGCTGGACTTTTGGATTTTTTTCAGGCCCAACTGCACCTGCCGATGGATGAGTTTTCCGGTCAGCATCCCGGTTTGCCTCTAACGTGGATAACCTGGACCGGATATTTACGCCCATGCGTTTGGCCAGTTGATCCTGTTCATAAAGAAGGCGCGGATCAGCCGGATGACACTGCCTGGCTCGCTGATAGGCACGCTTAGCCTTGGCGGGTTGCTTAAGCACGTTGAAATAGCCAATGCCAAGATTTCGCCAAATGACACTGTAGTCCGGCTTTAACCGCGCGGCTTTTTCCCACTGCTTAATAGCCTCACCATGACGCTTACGATCATACAGCAAATTGCCCAGGTAATAATGAGCCAGCCCATCGCTGGGATTACATGCGATGGCAGTTTCCAAGATCAGAATTTCCTCCAGCCGCGAAGGAAAACACCAATCAGGGTTAGCGCCGGCGGCGGCGCGAAAACTCCCTTTGGCCAGGGCTGTCCGATCGCTTTTATACAAAAAGTATCCGCGATAATAGCCAATAAGGGGCGCGGTGCCACGGTTCTCTTGGTCCGCTTGATCCGACGATTCCGGCAACACAGCCAGCGCCATATCCCATAGTCCAGCCCGCGCGAAATCCAGGGAGATATCAAAGCGTTCCTGCGTTGGAACGGATGAAAATTCACCCCGCAAACACCGACTGCCCGCATCAAGCCTGTCTAATTGGGATATCCCGGACAAAAACGACTCGGCTTGCGTGTGATGTTGCAATTTCTGCAACACGATAACTTTGAGATTAAGGGCGTTGAGATTTTCCACATCCACACGCAGCGACTTTTCAAGATGATGCAGAGCGGATTCCCAATGACCCCGACAGCAATCGATTCTCGCCAATTCCAGAAAACTCGCCGCCTGCCACGCGTGGTTCCAAGTCGCCTTGTAAAATGCGTCATACGCCTGCGCATCATCGCCGCAATATCGTTGCGTCAGGCCGAGGTTGTAGAAACACTCTCCATCGTACGGATTGGCATTGCGACTGGTGAGACGCCTGATTGCGTTCTGGAAATAAGCGCGGGCCAACGCAAATTCGCCGCGTTTCAGGTGCCATAACCCCATGGCATTTAAACAGCGGCTGTCGCCCGGGTCGCGGCGTAATGCTTCTCGCCAATAAGTTTCTGCACAGCGGGTGGCATGGCGATATTGATCCAAATGCAGACCGATGATATACAACTCATCATTCGAAGGAACATCCCGCGGTAATGGCGGTTCGGTAGCCGGGGCTTGGGAGGGCGATTTTTTGTTGCTCTGCGTCTGAAGTTCAGGCAAACGATGCAGCAGAATATTGCCCTGCTGATCGCAGACAATTGCTTCAATTTCCCGCAGATCAATGCCGGTTTGCAGCGGGATTAAAAACAACATTGGCATGGACGGGTTGGCTTTCGCGCTTTGTTCACCGAGTATTGTTCCCGCGTGCTTGATTGTAACTGTTAGAGGATCATGATTTTGTATTACCGCCGCGCCGACCTGCAGTGATTGATCTACCTGCCGCAAACTTATGGCAGTGTATTGATTGGCGGCTATTGCCGGACCGATGTCCCGGATGGGATACCAATATTGTGTAAATGCCCGCGTTTCGCCGGGAGCAAGAAACGAAAAATCAGGCTGATTATCTGTGAACACGCCGGCCATGAGTTCAATATAGGGACCATCAGAATCGGTCAGATGCCGATCCCAGGCGTAGCCAAAATGATGATTGCCCCATGTCCACTGCTTTTTTCCCGGTGCGATATGGTGATTGGCGACATGAATCAGACCGGCTTGCCTGGCATGATCATAGCCGCCGCTGAAATCCTGCTTAGAACCCATTGCCATGTAACTGGTTGGCACGGGGATATTGGCATACCAGCTTAAATCATTAAGGGGATATTTTCCCGTGGGGACAAAATTCGACGGCATTTGCTCCGGCGGAATGCCGTGCTTCGCACGGCTCCCATAGTCCACCCCATAATAATTTCCATGGCACAGCGGAAACTCGCTGCCGGCCCGCCGGGCGTGATCCGCCACCTCATGCACATCGGGCGGAAAAGATGATTGATATTGCTCATGGACATGTACCGCGACATTGGCCCACCAGAGAAAAGTCTGGGGCAACAGTGTGCGATTAAAAAGTCGGACTTTCAATTCAACCCGCGCCACGCCGGGGCGCAGACATACGCCGTGCATTCCCTTGAGCCGATTCATCGGATCATGATCGCTTAACCAGATTGTCCGACCGCCATCCGGATGTTCTTCAATACTCCAGTTCACAGGCATGAAGGTCGCCGGGCGATGATGCTGCGGCCAGTTAAATTCAACACCGCCGGACGCCCACGGGCCGGCCAAACCGACCAGAGCGGGTTTAATAACATTTTGACGGTAAAAGAAATCGTACCCATTGGTTTTGTCCAGCCCAACATGGATTCTGCCGCCGATTTCCGGAAGCACCATTAACCGGATAAATTCATTCTCCAGATGCACCGCCTGCCAGAGCCTGTCCTGCGGAACAGTGGAAATCGAATCGATAACCGGCAGCGGATAAACACGCCCACTGCTGCCCTGGTAGACGCGCTTTTCCAAAAACAGCGGATTTTTATCCGGAACCGCCGGTTCGTAGGTTCGCATCAAGACTTCCTGTGCCCAGGCTTTCACCGGGCCGGTACAATCGGATGGAGCGGCGGGGAGTTGGAGCCTGGCGTCATTTAAATTCACAGAACATTTTCCAGTTGTCAGTTCCATCAAGCCTTCAGCGGCATTCCCATCACTTCAGCATTCTGCCTGCGCTATCACCAGTACGGAATAGCTCAATCTACGATGCGTATGGATGATTCAACGATGATACGCGTTACCCTTTGGCCGTCAGTCGGTATTCGCTGGGTGATATTTTATAAATCCGGTGAAACACGCGGGAAAAATACAAAGGGTCCGAAAATCCGACATCCGCCGCAATTTCCTTCAACGGACGGGTTGTGGAATCCAGCATTTCTGCAGCGCGCTGCATTTTAAGCCGTAGGAAGTAGTCCAGTGGCGAATACCCGGTGGTTTTCTTAAATAATGTACTGAAGTGCGAGGTGGATAAATTACAGACCCGCGCCATGTCAGGTACGGAGAGCGTCTTTTGCCAGCGGCTTTTCATATACGCTATGGCCAGAGGAATGCGGTTGCGACTGAATTGATCAATTTGGGCTGAATGGCCGCCCGTGGCAATTAACGCCAGCAAATGCCCCAGAGCCATGGATGCCACAGTAAGGTGATTCACCGAATATCCCATCGCAAGCTCATCAAGGATGGATTCAAATAGCGGGATCAAATTCAGGTAACCACTGATATGCAGTATCGGCAACGCATCCCGGCGCGAAAGCATATCTGTAAAAGTTCGCGTCGCCGAGCCTGCCGCATGGCACCAGTGAATGGTCCACGGATGTGTGCTGTCAGACCCGTAACTGTGCACCTGCCCCGGAAGTATGACCACCAGGTTGCCCGGGTTCAGATCATAGGATTCTTTTCCAATTTTCACCCACCCTTTTCCCCGGATACATAATATAAGAATGCACTGGGCCGTACCTTCCGGACGATCCACATAATGATTTTCCGCATTCGGAAAATAGCCAATATCCGACGGCACCAGTGGTAAGGGCAAGACCACGCGCAATGCCCGGTCCACCACCGGCCGGGGTAAAACCACCATCCGCTGCCTGGGGAACCCTTCTCGAATACGACGGCCTGTTTTCACTGATTCCAATGCGTCTCCTGCGGTTTTAGGTTACGGCGTTTTCCCTAGGAGCCTGTCCGAGGAATCGCCGGGTTGCGATCCCGGCGCGCCGGGATGATTTTTGGCCACCATCAAGCAGCGGCGACGATGGCGTACCTGACATGGATGGTACTCCGAGGAGCCGCGCCGCAGAGGGGGGCCAAAAAGCACGCCGCCCTGCGGGTGGGCCTGAAATGCCCCGTCTGCTTTGTTGTCGCATCTCGCTGACTCATTATTAAAGAGTCGGCTCGATCCTCCGCCGCGCATACGGGACATTTCAGACCCATCGCAATCCCGGGCATTACTTGGACAGGCTCCTAGGTAGCGTTCTAATTATTGCATCATAATACGCTCGCAATCTCCAAGACAGCGTATCTTACAACCATCGAATCGTCCATCTATTCATGTATAGCGTATTGGATTCGTACGCCACTTGCATATTTGTCTGTTCATCGGCATAGTACCTTTCCGTTCGTATACACTTTTCGGGATTTCGCGATTCGGAATTCCGGACGGCCTTCGCCGAAACAATATAGAAAGGCATACGCATGACGGGCGGTACAACCACAATATTTGCACAGCCGAGCACCCGGCGCAGGCTGCTGGCATCCGCAACTGCCATAACCCTGGCTTCACAGCAAATAGCGCACGCCAATGCTTCCGTTGCTGCTATCACTATAAATGCACGTATCATGCATCAGACATTTGAGGGATGGGGGACGAGTCTGGCCTGGTGGGGGCACGTGGTCGGTGGATTTTCGCCGGACATTCGCAGAGATTATCTTACGAAAATATTTGGCACTGAATCAGGACTGGGCTTGACGGTGGCGCGGTATAATATTGGAGGTGGTGAGAATCCGCAGGACACATTTTTGAGCTATCGTGCCGCGATTCCGGGGTACGCGCCGCGGGCGGGAAGATTTGACTGGCGGGCAGATGGGCGGCAAAGACTTATCCTGCATGAGTGCATGAGCATGGGAGTAACGCACA
The DNA here is from genome assembly GCA_021808105.1 of Planctomycetota bacterium. GTDB lineage: Bacteria > Planctomycetota > Phycisphaerae > WQYP01 > WQYP01 > JAMDCX01. Next base: position 112 of record JAKBCC010000108.1, on the reverse strand, counting down.
TTCAGGCATTCTCCAATTCGCCGCCCTATTACATGACCGTCAGCGGCAGTGTCACCGGAGCGAAAAACGGCGGGGACAACCTCAAAGTTTCCGATTTTCAGGCGTTTGCGGA
>JAKBCC010000107.1 GCA_021808105.1 Planctomycetota bacterium | reverse complement strand
GCCGCGCGGCGCACGGCAACCGGCAGATTCTGGTAGCGTTGAATGGCGGCATTGCCGGCAATCCGGAACTGTGATAATTCCGTCGTGGCATTCGATGGTTGCTGCTTAGCCGGCACTGTTGCGGGAGCTGCCGGGGCGGTGGTCGCGGGCGCTACCGCCTGCATTTGGGCTGTCGCATGTCGCAATTCCGCGGCACACAGCTTCAACTGTGTTTTCACCTTAGCCAGCTCCCGCGCATTTTCTGCCGAGGGTAGCCGCGGATCGACGCGCAGAGGAATTCCATAGGTGGTTACCAGACATTTAATCTGCCGGGCCAAATGACGTTGTCGCAGAATTTCTCTGATGGCGCTGGCGACACGCAAAGTATAATAGGCGGCGGGCATGTCATTAACATTATGGTTTTCCAAATTCAACACGATCAGATGGGTCGCGGGGATTTTCCTGACTTTGATGTAATACTTCGCCACTTGCCAGGACCCGGGAATATTTCCATTGACAATTACCGCAATCTGATTGGGTGTAAGTGCTCCAGCCGATGTAAGCGGCAGAAGAATGTATCCCAGAACAGCCGGCAGAAGTATCCGATAAATCTGTTGGGATCGGAAGCGGCCGGTACCGCAGGAAACGTGCATGGAGTTTACTCCGTTGGGCCATCAGCTTTCAGAGAGAAAATTCATCGCCAGGGCGGACAGAATGCCGATGCCCGTGGCCACCGCGGAATCGGGAAATTCGTACTGCGGATTATGCAACATGGGGTACGTTTTGCGACCGCGCGGGCGCGTGCCCAGAACAAAAAAACATCCCGGCACACGGCGCAGGTAATAGGCAAAGTCCTCACTCCACAGAAACGGCTGATCCAGCACCTGCACATTTTCCCGGCCCAAAGCAGCGGCCGCCGTGCGGTGAAAAAAATCATACGCGGAATTGCTGTTAATGGTGGCCGGTGTACCGCTGGTTAATTGCACGTGGGCCTGACAGCCATGCACCGCCGCCACCGCCCGGCTGACTTCGCGAATAACCGTAAGAGTCTGTTTGCGTACGGCCGCCGTAAGCGTTCGCAACGTACCGCTGAAACTTGCACTATCCGGCACCACATTGCTGGCCTGACCGGCATTGAAAGTTCCAACCGTGAAGACCACGGTATCGGTAGGGGCGATCCGCGAGTTAATCGCCGATGAGATTTCCGCCATCACTGCCGCGGCACATTGAATCGGATTTTTTCCTTTGTGCGGATAGGCGGCATGAGTGCCAACCCCGCGGACTTCAATAACAACCGTATCCACCGCCGCCAGCAGACAACCGCTACGTGAAGCGACCTGCCCCACCGTAAGCTCCGGCCAGCCATGGAGGCCGAAAATGGCCTGCACGGGCGGTGAATTCAGAACATGATCCTCACACATCCTCAACGCCCCATTGCGGCCCTCTTCCGCAGGCTGAAAAATCAGCTTGACCCGTCCCGCAAGTTTGTCGCGCTGGGCTGCCAGATAAGCCGCCGTTCCCAGCAAAACCGCCATGTGGCCATCATGTCCGCAGGCGTGCATACGTCCCGGGCGCCGACTTTTCCAGGCAACGTTCGTAGCTTCGGTTATCGGTAAAGCATCCATATCCGCCCGCAGCGCCACACACCGATCCCCATCACCAATTTCCGCCAAAATGCCCGTTCCACCGGCTAAACCACGTTGAAACCGTATGCCCAGCCGGGTTAATTCCGCCGCCACCAACTCACTGGTTTCCCGTTCTTCATACGCCAATTCCGGAATCTGATGCAATTGTCTTCGCAGTTTCACCGCCTGACGCACCACGCGATCAGCCGGAGAGGACGGGGAAGATAAGGATTTACGCATAACAACACCAACGTGCAACCTAGCCGTTAGCACCGGATTTTGCAAACCATTGCAGCCTACGTACGGCTCCCAGCCTTGCAATGCCGCAGCGGCGTTCCTATTATGCAACAGTGAGGCTGTGCCCGGTTGTTGGTTGGAAATATACAGATGTCCAGTACCGCTTTCAGTAAATCCACCGGCAATTCTGTGACCTTACCTCCCCCTGATCAGATCTGGAAACTTTATTTTATCGAGGCCTTCCTTCTGGGCTGTTTTATGATCTCCGCTACGGGTGCCACCATCTTGATGGAGTCTCCAAAATCCATCGTTTCCCATCTGGTGGTCTCACCTCTCCTGCGCCGCGTGGTCATCGGCTCTGCCATGGGATTAACCGCGGTGCTGTTGATTTACTGCCCCTGGGGTAAGCGTTCCGGTGCGCACATGAATCCGGCATTTACCTTGAGTTTTCTGCGGCTTGGAAAAATAAAACCGCGCGATGCATTGGGGTATATGGCCGGACAATTCGTGGGCGGGGCGGCCGGCATGATGCTGGCAGGGTTTATGTTTGGGCCAATCGTGGCGACCCCTCCGGTGCATTTTATTGCGACAATTCCCGGTACAGACGGTGTCGCGGCCGCGTGGGCGGGCGAATGTGTTATTTCATTTATTCTGGTGGCCACGGTGCTGCTGGTGAATCAGTTTCCCGCGCTGGTGACACGCACGGGCCTGTTCTGCGGTGCGTTGATCGCCTTATTTGTCATCTTTGAGGCACCACTCTCCGGGTTCAGTATGAATCCGGCACGCACGTTCGGTTCGGCCATTGTGGGTAATATCTGGACGGCATGGTGGATCTATTTTACGGCACCGGTTGTGGGAATGCTGGGGGCGGTTGAAGTACATCGCGTGCTTACGGATGATCTTTCCCGACTGTGCCTGCGACTGAACCACAGCATCAAACACACGACCTTGCATCCTTGTGACTGCCGCAATCCAACTTCCCCCAGACACTTCGACCAGCCCGGATTTTAACAGAAAGGTAACAACATGAACGCACAAAACGACTATGACATCATCATCATCGGCACCGGTGCCGGCGGCGGCACGCTGGCGCATCGCCTGGCTGCTACGGGAAAGCGCATTCTGCTGCTGGAGCGCGGCGGATGGTTGCCGCGGCAGAAAGAAAACTGGGATCCCACAGCGGTATTCGTGAATAATCATTACGTCTCCAAGGATACCTGGTACGACAAAGAAGGTAAGCCGTTCCAGCCCGGATCGCATTATTATGTCGGCGGGGCCACGAAAATGTTCGGTGCTGCACTATTCCGTTTGCGTAAGGAAGACTTTGGAGGGCTGGTGCATCATGGTGGAATATCCCCGGCATGGCCCATCAGTTATGAGGATCTGGAGCCGTATTATTTGCAGGCTGAGCAGCTCTATCAGGTGCATGGCCTGCGCGGGGAAGATCCCACGGAAGGGCCATCATCCGGCCCTTATTCGTTTCCGCCGATACAGCATGAACCGGTGATTGAGCAAATTTCCCAGGCGTGGAGCCGGGAGGGGTATCACCCGTTTCATGCGCCCACGGGAGTAATGCTCAATGAAGCACAGCGGCACCTCGGGCGGTGCATCCGATGTGATACGTGCGATGGATTTCCGTGTCTGGTGCGGGCCAAATCAGATGCGGAAATTATCTGCATTCGCCCCGCGCTGGAATATCCCAACGTCACGCTGCTGACGCAGGCCCACGTTTATAAGCTTGAAACCAGCGCCAGCGGGCGCGAAGTTTCCCGCGTACTGGTGGAACATCATGGCGAAAAACTGGCGTTTTCGGCCGGCCTTGTCGTGCTTTCGGCTGGAGCCTCCAACTCCGCCCGTGTGTTGCTGCTTTCCGCCAATGACAAACATCCCCGCGGCCTGGCGAATGGATCGGACCAGGTCGGACGTAATTTTATGTTCCATAATTCCGATGCTGTTGTGGCCCTGTCCCGCCACCCCAATGAAACGGTGTTCCAGAAAACGCTTTCGCTTAATGATTTTTATTTCAAAGCGGATGATTTTGATTTCCCTCTGGGCAATATTCAGATGATCGGCAAATCCCAGGGACCCATGTTCCGGGCGGATGCCGGAAAGTATGCCCCGGGATTTCTCCTCAATGAAATGGCGCATCATGCGGTGGACTTCTGGCTGACCACGGAAGATCTGCCCATGCCCGATAATCGCGTCACTCTTAACAGCCAGGGCGAAATTCAGTTGAACTATACATTCAATAATCAGGAAGCAACGCACCGCTTGCGCGCCAAGTTGGAAATGCTTCTAAGCCACGCCAATATACACCCGCATTTAATTCCCAATCATTTATATATGAGTAAAAGCATTCCCATTGCGGGCGTGGGGCATCAATCCGGCACCGTTCGTTTCGGTACTGATCCGGCTACCAGCGTTCTGGATATTCATTGCAAAGCCCATGAAGTGGATAACCTGTATGTCGTTGATACCAGCTTTTTCCCAAGTATTGGAGCTGTCAACCCCTCCCTGACGGCCATGGCCAATGCCCTTCGCGTCGGTGATCATCTTATTGAACGTATGAAGTAGGGCCAAGGCAAAAAAGCTGTGCGGCGCTTGCGGATGCCTGCGCGTTCAAAAAAAATAATTATTTTTTTGAACCGGTCGGTAGAACCTCACGTATGGTTGATTGTCACGGTGAAGTTTCCCACGGCTTCCCGTGGCAAAGTTCCTTCCTTCTCCCCCACGAACGCCGGTGGTTGTCTCCCACGCAACCACCGGCTTTTTTTTATGTATGTACGCCACCCGTTGAAGATTTGTACAGAATGACAGGTTTGCCGTGCTGAAAAACAAGTGATCGCTGCCTGGGGTATTTCACCTTTAAATAGTCGATGAAATGCCGGGGGTCGGCGGCATTGAATTCGAACATGTCATAGTGGATCGGCGCGACGATGCCGGGCTTGAGGTGGCCCGCCAGATCGGCGGCTTCCTGAAATGTCATATTTCCCAGGCAACCGCTTTTGAGCCGCCGTGCATCGCGCCCGTTAATTGGAAGCAGCATCACATCCGGTTTGTAGCGTCGGATTTTCTCCTGAATGCCCTCATAAAGGCACGTGTCCCCAGCGTGATAAATCGTCCATCCATCGGCCTGGATAACATACCCCAGCCAGGGATGCAGACCGGTTTTGCGGTCACGATCCAGAAATTCATGCGCCGCCGGTATTGCGGAAATAGTCACCGGCCCGATTTGCACGGTCTGGTGTTCATCCAACCCCAGCAAGCGCGACTCCGATAAGCGCATGTCCCGGAGCAATTGCGGCCGCAGGAATTGCGGAATGATAAAATACGCATCCGGCGATGCGGCCGCCAGCTTCGGCCATGCGGCACGGTCAATATGATCAATATGATCATGGGTGCCGCAGATAATATCGGCGTGTGTCACACATTCCGGCTTGATAAAACCCGGCACCCGTCGCCCGCGCAGAGCGGAAAAAAACACATCCAGATAAATAATTCGTCCGGCTACTTTAATGACAAAGCCCGATTGACCCATCCACCAGAAAGCCACCGTTCCAGCTGGCGGCTGGAGATCGCAAATATCCCGAAACAACGCCGCCGATGTATTTGTGCTGCGCTTGGCCGCGGTGATCTTCCCCATAAACGCTATTCCTCCACCGGGGCCTGGTACTGGGCGGAAATTTTCGCCTGAATCATCGGCGGTACAGTTTCATAATGGGAAAACTCCATGGAGAAGCTGCCTTGGCCGCTGGTGGCGCTGCGCAATTGGTTGTCATACTGCCCCAACTCTGAAAGCGGGGCGGTGGCATGAATCGCCGCCATTCCACCAGGCAGCAAATCCGTAGCATTCACGCGCCCGCGCCGCCCATTGAGATCACCGGTGGCACTGCCAAGGTGCGATTCGGGAATCACCACTTCCAATGTCACCATCGGTTCCAGAAGCGCGGGCCGGGCTTTTTGTAACGCGGCGAGGAACGCATATTTTCCGGCAATACGAAACGCAATATCCTTGGAATCAACCGCATGGGTTTTACCATCATAAATGATCACCCGCACATCCTGTACCGGATACCCGCCGATCGGCCCATGCTCCAGGGCATCGCGAATCCCTTTTTCCGCTGACACAATAAATGGCCCGGAAATCGCTCCGCCCGTTACTTCGTTGACGAATTCAAATCCCCGGCCATGCTCCAGCGGCTCAACTCTCAAATACACCTCACCAAACTGCCCCGCTCCGCCGGACTGTTTTCTGTGCCGGTAATGCCCTTCCGCGCGGGTTGTGATACTTTCCCGGTACGCGATGCGCGGCGGGGCGGCGGTCACATCCAGATTGAAACGATTTTTCATTTTTTCCAGCATCACCCGCAAATGCAGATCGCCCAGGCCGTGAATAATCAGTTCATGCGTTTGCGGATCATGGGACGTGCGAAAGGTTGGGTCTTCCTCGGTGAGTTTGGAAAGTGCTGAAGAAATTTTCGCTTCATCTCCGCGAGATTTTGGCGCAACCGCCATGGAAAACATCGGCGTCGGAAAGCGCGGCAAAATAGCGCGAAGGTTGTTTAGTGCGGCTGGCGCATGAACAATTTCATTGACATGCAGATCGTCCAGCTTGGCCACAGCGACAATATCCCCGGCATACGCGATAGAAGATTCGCTGTGATCGCGTCCCTCAAGTTTTAATACATGTCCCGCCCGGTGCGTTTTTTTATCCTGGCCATAGACAAATGCGGTATTGGCATCGAGCTTGCCCTGCAAGAGCCGCATCATGCAGAGTTTTCCGACATACGGGTCCGTGGTCACTTTGAACACCTGCGCCAGCAGGGGCCCTGCGGGGTCGCTTTGAATTTCCAGCGTTTCCATCTGCGAAGGATTTTCCGCCTTGGGCCGTTGCAGCCGCTTCATGCGGCCGGATACCGGCGACGGAGCTTCTTCCACGAGAATATGCAGCAGATCATCAATTCCCACCTCCTGCCTGGCGGAGGCAAACAGAATCGGAATCACATGCCCGGCATTCATTGCCTTGATAAAGCAGCTTCGCAGTTCCGCAGGGTCAACTTTTTTACCCGCCAGATATTCTTCCAGTCGGGTGTCGTCCATTTCCACTACCGCTTCGACCATTTCCGCGTGAATGGAAGCAGCATCGCCAAAATCCGTGCTTCCGGCGTCATGGTCAAAGCAGTCCACCACATCTTTTCCGCCGGCGGCGGGCAGGTTAATACAATGTAACGGCGTTCCAAAAGTGGTTTTCAGCTGCGCAACCAGGCCTGGCAAATCAGTGGCCAAGTCCAGTTTGTTCACGACAATCATCCGCGCCAGGCCCATTTCTCCCGCCGCATGAAAAAGCCGCCGCGTGTTGTATTCCACACCGCGCACAGCGTCCACGACGACCACCGCCGTTTCCACTGCCGGCATGGCCGCCAGAGCGTGCCCGATAAAGTCCGGGTATCCCGGTGTATCAATCAGATTTATTTCCCGCTTTTCAAAATTGGCGAACATCACGGTGGAATTGGTCGAATGTTTGTGTCGCCGGGCCTCGGGTTCAAAATCAGAAACGGTGTTGGCTTCCTCAATACTGCCCATGCGCGTAATGACGCCGCACCGGTGCGCAATGGCCTCCGCCAGTGTCGTTTTCCCCGCGCCGCTGTGGCCGATTAACACAATATTCCGAATGTCCGCCGGCCGATACTCTGTGATCCCCGCTGTGATACCCATGTTCCGCTCCTCATGTAAAAGCTTAATTATGGATGATCCCGTGGCGCCAGCAAGTCAAGGGGTATGTCGGTGTGCAACGCCACGGATTCGTACAGGCGTTCCAGCTTCTCGGCGGTGACTTCCCAGGTAAAATCAGACTGCACCAGTTTTTTGGCGTTTTCCCCCATGGAACTTAGAATTTCATGATTCCCCAGAAGTTCAGCAACCGACGTTACAAACGCCGCCATATCGCCATGTTCAATAATCACACCCGACTGGTGGGCTTCAGCTTCATCAAATTGGCATTCGCGCGTGAGCACCACAGGCAGGCCCGCAGCCATGGCCTCAATAATCGCCGATGATGACGTTGCCTGATGCGCAGGAAGAATAAAGACATCAGAATCCACCAGCGTACGCCATTTCGTCAAACCCGTCAGCTCACCCGTCCATACCACATGTCCCGTTAAATTATGTTTCCTGATCAAAGCATTCAGAATATCGATGTAAGATTTTTCCCCGGTTCCCGCGATCACCAGAATCACATCCGGTTGCTGCCGCAGAATTACCGGCCAGTGCGGCAACAGGCGTTCGAGGCCGCTTTTTGGTTCAATATTTCCCAGAAATAAAGCCAGGGGGCGATCCGGCTTGCCCAGTTTGGCTTGAATTTCATTGCGCCAGGAACCGCGCGCTGGAAGATTTTCACAAACCGCCGCCGGAATACCGTTGCCGATAATCGTATTTTTAAGATTCGCCAGGGCCGATGAGTGTTTGATTTCGGAAATATTCAGGCACTGAATGGCCGCAGCATGGTGCAGCAGCGCTGAATCCTTGAGCATCCAGTTAATCGACTGCATCAGGCCGCCAGCCTCGGCTCCCGCCTCAAGTTGTCCATGCGGTGCCAAGATGTACGGAATTCCAGCCTGCCGAGCGGCCGTTGCCGCATCGCTTCCCGGGCTGTGGCGCAGGCCATGAATATGAACAATATCAAAATGCCGGACATTCTGTTGCAGGTAGGCGCGTAAATCCCTGCTGGGCATGCGTCCAGTGTTGCTATCGGCGGCGAACCCTCGCACCAGCACCCCCTGTGGCTGCAGGACCGTGCCCTCGCGCTTCAAATAAACGATGCTCACGTCATGCTCACGCGCGGCAACAGCCTCAGCCATGCCGCAAACCGAAAGGGCCGGCACCCCACTGTCGATACGCATATCGGTAAGCACATGAAGAATTTTCATGCAAAATCGTCTCGCAGTCGCGGCATCCTGATGGGGTGGAAGCGAACAACATGATTCCACCAGAGCTGTGGCTTATACCATCTGCAACGCCGGTGAAACGATTCTACAGTCCCAAGCCAACCGAGGCCAGCGAAATTCGCAAACTTATATTCCTGGATGCAACAATACTTCCTGCCCGAGCGCTGCCGCCTGCGCCCAACCTCGCCACACACCTCGATTTCTTGCGATGATACCAACCGCTGATTATTTTGGCTTCTTTGCAAACGGATTTAACCGCGGATTGCCCGGATAACGCGGATACGGGCGGAAATCGGGCGGTCCGATTAGAGCAGAGACAGGAGAGAGTTGAAAATGGAGCATGACACCGGTTGCAGTATTGATCAGTACCTGCAGTAAATACAACAGCGCCGGCGTGCGGCGACGCTTCACAAAGCCGCCGGCTATGCCGGTGGTGGAGCGCACTGCGCATTCCCGGCCAGACTTATCAGCATCGGCACTGCAGTTACGGGCACAGTATTCGGTATTGAAGGGTTAGAAGCGATGAGTAATGCCGAAACGCGTCCTCACGCGTTGATTTTTAAGGTCTCCCACTGATCGGCGATTCGGCGGTGGCGATAGCGCTGATGACCGTTCGAGGCCAGGTGCAGGGCGTCGATCGAATCAATTCTTCCCAGCAGCACTGCGAAATTTGCGGATGGCTCATCGGTGTCCCTATTTTCCGCAGCAGCGGTGCCGGGAGGCTCGTGGCGGCGCATGGCTACCGGGCGGCCTGGTTGCGGGCCGGTAAATAAATTCTGTGATTCCAGGCTATGGCTTTGCCACAGCTTGTGCCAGATTATAAAATCAGGCTTGGACTGCTCCGCCACGTCCTGTGTAATGATACGCCAGCGTGCCAGCAGGCGCAACTGCGTCGCACGTTCCGGCAGCCAGAGGCATAATTCACTTTTCCCATGTGCCTGAAGGTGCGCCGCTTTCGCACTGCGTCTGTCGATGCTGGCTTGTAAGGTCATGGTTCGAATATCAAACGCACGCACCACCACCGTGCGGACACGGGCGATTTGCTTCCCCTGCAAAGAAGCCAACGCCGCAAACAACGGCGGATGTTGTAATTGCCGCTGAATAATTAAACCCACCCCGGCGGGCGACATGACTAATTGTCCCGAATTTCGCGCCAAATGCAGTGTTTTGCCACGGTGCTGCTGCGTCATAATGGAAGCGCTCCCTCGCTGGTAATTGCGAAAATTGCCGATCCTGCGGCGACCGGTATCGGAGTTTATCCGGGTAATGGCCGCGAATTTCCCGAATTGGCCGCCAAAACGGTTTGACCGCCGGGCCGTAATCCCATACTTTATAGTGCTTGGCTGAAGTTGCCAAACGAGAACTTGGATATTGAAGGAGTGTGATTATGCCAAAACCACGTCGCCGCCGGAAGATCGGCAGTAAGAAACGTCATGCCAAATGGAAGGCACGGCACCATCAGCAGTAATTCCTGCTTACCGGATTTGAGTTATGCAGAATATCATTCGTGGAAAAGTGTTTGTACTTGGCGATAATATTGACACGGATCAAATTATCCCTGCCAAGTTTCTCAGCTACAATCCTTCGGACCCGGAAGAACGCAAATACTTTGGCATGTATGCCATGGATGGTGTGCCGGCCGGCCAAAGCGGCCTGCCTGACGGCACCATCCGTTTTGTGCGACCCAATGAATTTAAAACCGATTTCGCCATCGTCCTGGGCGGGAAAAACTTCGGTTGCGGTTCTTCCCGGGAACATGCCCCCCTGGCCATTGCCGAGGCTGGTGCCCGTGTGGTGCTGGCGGAATTTTATGCGCGCATCTTTTTTCGCAACTGCGTCAACGGAGGCTATCTGGTGCCGTGTGAAACCGTTGATCGCCTGGTGGAAAAAACGCAAACGGGTGATGAACTGAGTGTCGATATTGATAACTCTCTGGTGACGAATGTCACGCGGAACACCACGCATCAACTTAAGCCGCTGGGCGATGTCAAACCCATCATTGATGCCGGGGGCGTCTTCCAATACGCCCGTGAGGCCGGAATGCTTAAACCGATGTAATGGCACGCCGGCCGCGTCGCCAACGCACGCCTAATGCCGCTCTGTCAATCCTGATTGGCAGGCGTGACATAGCACCGTGGTGATAGCCCGGTGGTTGGTTGGCGGCACGGGATCAACCACAGGATTAATCATCCGGTGCTCGTGGAAGGCACATCGGGTGAGAGAACACTTGAAACTTTTTTTCAGTCAGGTTTGTTGTTGCCATGAAAATATTACTCATCGGTTCCGGCGGACGGGAACATGCTCTGGCCTGGAAAATTAAAGCCAGCTTGCTTTGCGATGCCCTTCTGATCGCCCCGGGCAACCCCGGCATGGCTGATCTAGGCGAATTGATTCCCATTAAATCTGATGCCATCGCCGATCTGGTCAAACTGGCCATTACCCGTCAGGTGGATCTGGTCGTGGTAGGCCCGGAAGATCCGCTGACATTAGGACTGGTTGATGCGCTGGCGGAAAAAACAATCCGGGCGTTCGGCCCGCGCCGTGCAGGGGCACAGTTGGAAGGGGACAAAAGTTTTTCCAAAAAAATCATGCGCGAAGCCCTGATTCCCACCGCCGAGGGCCGTAGTTTCAATAATATGCGCTCCGCGTTGTCGTATGTGGAAACCCGCACGGAGCCATTGGTGGTCAAGGCCTCCGGGCTGGCCCGCGGCAAAGGGGTTATTGTCTGCCGTGATCCGGTTGAGGCCATGGATGCGGTCCGCGATATGATGGAGAAAAAAATCTTCGGAACCGCGGGGCAAACCGTCGTTATTGAAGAACGCCTGGATGGCCCGGAAATATCCCTGCTGGCTTTTGTGGACGGCCAAAGTGCGTACATTATGGAATCCGCCCAGGATCATAAACGCATTGGTGACAAGGACACCGGCCCCAACACCGGCGGTATGGGCGCTTTCAGCCCGGCACCACTGTTGACGGATGAACTGCTGGTGCGGGTCCAGCGGGAAATTATTGTTCCCCTACTTGATACGCTCAAACGCAATGAAATCGAATATTGCGGAATTCTGTACATCGGCCTGATGTTGACCCCCGGCGGCCCTAAAACGCTGGAATTTAATTGCCGATTTGGCGACCCCGAAGCGCAAGGGCTGCTCATGCGGCTGGAAACGGATATCGTGGAAGTCATGCTGGCCTGCATTGATGGAAAACTCGACGGCATCACGTTGACCTGGAAGCCCCAAACTGCGGTCTGCGTGGTGCTCGCCAGTGAAGGTTACGGCTGGAAACCGGATGATCAGGTTACGCGCGGCGTGCCCATCACCGGCATTGAACAAGCCGCCGCCATGCCGGATGTGCAAGTGTTTCACGCCGGCACCGCCATGAAAGATGGCCAGTTGGTGACCAGCGGCGGGCGCGTGCTGGGCGTATGCGCCTTAGGTGCAGACCTTGCCGACGCGCAAAAAAAAGCCTACGCCGCCGCCGCAAAAATTCACTTCCCCGGCATGCAGCTACGGCATGACATCGGCGGCGCGACGTAACGAAATTCCCGCAGGCCACCCTGCCCGTGCACAATCGATTTTATATTGCACAACGTTTCCGGTTGGAAATAAAGGCACCGTGCGATAATCCATCATGGCCCCTATGGTTACCCCTGAAGCCCTTCCTGAAATCCTTTTTTGGTCCATTGTTCACGGTATTGCTGTGTAAATTCGCGCGATAGCTTTCTCGCTAATCCAATTTCTTCCAGCACCTCTTCCAGCGAAATGCCTTGCTCCGCTGAACCCGATGCCCCCAACACACGAAATACGATTTTGTCAGCGGAACAGATTCGGCTTTCTTCGGGCTGCCGAAACAGGTAGGCCAGCGACTCAGTCTCGCCCGGGTCAAGTTTTTCAAAGTATGCGGGAGAAAATTTCGAGCGAAGTTCGGCAAGTTCCGAGGGAACCAGACTAAAGACCGTGACGGCCGCTGTGGTGATTAACTCTGTCAGATCGATGTGCTGCCGATTACCGTTCTCGTCATCGAAAAACTGGGCCTCGTTAATGAAAGTCTGTCCACAAT
>JAKBCC010000005.1 GCA_021808105.1 Planctomycetota bacterium | reverse complement strand
GAGCGGGCAGGTTTACCCTGGCGGGCAGAATAGGAGAGCGGCGACGCTTCCAGAAACTCCCAAACTCCTCTGTAACCCGTAACCTGTAACCCGTAACCCCGTCCGCCCCGGCGGCACTAGATCAACCACCGGATTATCATCCGATGCTCTGTCCACCACAGACGCAACGCTTGTGGCCGCAATTCAGGCAACGAAATTCTGGTCCTGATGCCTTTACCCCGTCGCTCCCTGCACGTTTTGACCGGCTTGAGCTTCGCCCGCGACCAGGCTGCCGCCGCAGGATGAGCCTGCGCCGGCGGTGCAGCCGAAGCAATGGGCACCGGTGGCGATTTGGCGGGTTAGAAAAGCGGCGGGATCAAAATCCCGGATATGGCCCGCGTTGGCCGGCAGTTTCAGGGCGTAATTGAAATCACAATCGTAAAGGGTGCCGTCCCAGCCGACATGTAACTGATGGCGGCACATAAGTTCATTGAGTGTGGAAGAATTAAAAGTCCGTTCCAGCAGGTCCTGATATTTTTCCGCGTAACCCTGCCGCTGCAAATCATGCTGAAATCGCCCTATGGGCAGGTTGGTAATGGTATAAAGTTTGGTAAAGCGTATGCCGAAATGCGTTCCAAGTTCCTTGCGATATGCCGCCTCCAGTGCTGATTGCTCCGGCGGCAGAGACGGGCCGCCGGGGTTATACACCAGATCCAGTGCCAGATCCTCACGCGATCCATATCCCAGGGCATTGAGGCGCTGGATAACCGCCACGCTTTCCTGATAAACATGTTTGCCCCGCTGCCGATCCACATTGGTTTCCAGGTAGCAGGGCAGCGAGGCCACCAGATGCACACGACGATGCGCATAAAATTCAGGTAAATCGGTGAAGCCCTCTTCCAGCATAATGGTCAGGTTGGTGCGAACCATCACGTCCAATCCCTGCGCGATGGCAGCATCGACAAAGCGCCGAAAATTCGGGTTCATTTCCGGTGCTCCACCGGTTATATCAAGGGTTGCGGCCTGGGCTTTTTTCGCAGCCTTGAGCACAAGTTCCATGGTTTCCCAGCTCATTTCCTCAGTGCGTTTAGGCGAAGATTCAACATGGCAATGATGGCAGGCCAGATTGCATTTTAATCCCACGTTCACCTGCACCGTGCGAATACTTAATCCCGTAAATTCCCCCACACCCGCAGCGCGCAGGCGCTGGTCAAAGCGATTTTCCGGAGGTGTGTTGAGAATGGATAAATTCATTAAATAATCCTTTTCAGCAGGTCGCGGCGTTGGAGCAAGCGTAACAGCAACTCACCCATCAGCAGCAGCCATCGGTGGTGCAGGAAGATGAGGCGTCGGTTGTGGCGTTGTAATCCAGGCCTTTCGTCTGTCGCGGATTGCGAATCGCAGCGCCTTTGCACCCAAACGGCAGCGCCTCGGCCACGGGAACTTCCTGCCGCGGTTGAATACCAAATAGGTCTCTGGCATACGGCCCATCCGCATTGGTCATGATGCGGAACGTCTTGTCACACACCGCCATGCGCCTGGCCCGGACAAACACATGCCCGTCATCATCCACCACCTGCTTCCAGGGTCCGGCGTAAACCAGGGCCTGATTGCGTTCCAGGCAGGGTCCCTGCTTACCCTTGTGGGCTACCACCGTAACACTGCGAAATTCAATGCCATTGACGGTCCGCCAAGGAACTGAATCCCGTTTGGCTAATTGAATTCCAAAGAATCCGGCCCGCTCAAAAGCCTCCACGAAAGCATCCTCACGCCAGGCCCCGCTGATGCACCCCGACCATAACTGCGGATCATTCCGCAAGTCTTCCGGGACATCCTCATCACTGACAATATCGCTGATGGCAACCCGCCCGCCCATCCGCAGAACTCGGAACATTTCCGAAAACAACCGCGCTTTGTCCCCCGGTCGAACCAAATTCAGCACACAGTTGGAAACTATTACATCCACCGATTCATCCGCTACCAGCGGATGTTGCCGGCGCTGTATTTCCTGATGCGCCTGCAAAGCCTGCAATTCCGCGATCCCGGTCACAGGATTTCTGCGCAAAAAAGTTTCGGTATCAGCAAGATCCAATTGCAAATCCTGAATCATACCCTTGCGAAACTCGATATTGTCATACCCCATGGCCTGGGCCACCGCAGCCTTATTCCCCCGGGCCAGCGACAGCATTTCATCATTCATATCCACACCGATGACCCGCCCCTGCGGTCCCACCACCTGCGCCGCTATAAAGCATATTTTGCCGCCACCGGAGCCTAGATCAAGGACTGTTTCACCGGAACGGAGAAATTGTGACGGATCACCGCAACCGTAATCACGGTCCAGAACTTCCTGCGGAATTATCTTCAGATATTTTGGATCATAGGATACAGGGCAGCAGAGGCTCTCCTGTTTTTCCAGTGCCGCCAGGGAATACGTTTGCCTCACCGACTGCTCGACACTGGTCATGGTAACGGACATAAACTCAACTCCTTGATTGACTACAGCGCCCTTCAGTGCTTAAGGTCACAGCGCGCTGTTTCCGGCAAATAGATGCCTGTGATTATAGCAGCAATGACGCTGGCAATGGCAACTACCGCAAAAGCCGCTCCCAGACCGGCTTTGGCGTCGATAACCGGCAGGAAAAAAGCCCCCGATGCCGCGCCAATGCGGGAAAATGCTGTAGCACTGCCCTGTCCGGACGCCCGCAACCGGGTCGGGAAAACTTCTGCCGCGACAATCCATGTGGTGGTATTGGGCCCCGCATTGATAAAAATCTGGATACCGGCAAACATCGCCAGGAGCGCAAATTTGTTGATCCCCGCACCCGCGACGGCCAAAATTGTAAATAGCACCGCCATACCGATAAAGCCGATGATCTGAAGCTGCCTTCGCCCGAATCGGTCAATGGTATAGTACGCAACCGCAAACCCCAGCAAGGTAAATATAGATAATCCGCAGGTACTTAAAACCACAGCGTTGGAACCGCCGACGTGCAGTTGCAGAAGCACGGTCGGGATCAGAAGACCAATGCCATAAACCGGCAGATCCATCAGGAACCATGGCAGCAGCGCCGCCAGAGTTGTAGTGCGGTAACTGCGGCTCAAGAGCGTCCTGAAAGGCAGAGGCTCCAGCGATTGCGAACTTTTCCAGCAATGAGATTCCGGCAGGCAGCGGGTCCGAATGACCACCAAAGCAATAATCGCGGGTATTGCACCGGACGCCAGCATGAGCCGCCATCCCAGTGTCGGTGGAACCACGGACAGCAGGGTCCAGCCCACCAGGCCGCAGGCCAAGGCCCCAAAGCCCCATCCACAGAATGCTAACGTCATCCGGGCACCACGGTCATGGCTGGAACTGACATCGGCTACATAGGTCGAACCAATCGGATAACCGGCACCAATGCCAATGCCCATCAGCAATCGCATGATAATTAATTCCGGCGCATTGGCGGCAAAGCTGGATAACAGGGCAAAAGCCGCAATCATGCACATATTTAAAATCATCACAGGGCGGCGGCCCATAATGTCGGCTAGCCTGCCTAGCGTCGCACCCCCAATTAACATGCCCAGAAAGGTGGCCGCCAATACCAGCCCCACAGCTATCGACCCAAGCTGGAAAGCCGGTTTAATTTCTATCAGGGCGATGGCGACCATAAAATTGTTATAGCCGGATAAAAACAGTCCGAGGAATGCGATAAGCATAATTGAGCTAACATCGCACCCCGGCCCGGAGCCTTCGGCGCATGATTGATCTTTTGATTGTTCGGACGCCATCAAGATTACCCCTTGTCCATATCCCAGAACATTTAACTTCCCAATTATTTTGTCACAGTTCATTACGGAAAATTAGCGGCGCCCGGATGCGAACATCGCATCTACGCAGGATATCGATGCCGTGGGCGCACAAAGCAATCAACCGCTCAAAAGGCGATGAAGGATCGCTTTTAACCAGTCAGGTGGACTGCTGTTTCATGGCTCACGACATTCATAGCGCAAGTTAGTCTCAATGCCGCGCTGATTCTTACACGTCACCCTGATAAATTATAGCACCCCGGCATCAAAATTCAGCAAACACTATTTCAGCGGGAGGAATTACCATAGAAATACAGGACACGAATAACGTCACTGAGACATTTTACCACACAATCGCAGTTGCGGGGTGCCGGGCGGTAAGGTTGCGGCGTACCGGTTCCGGCGGTGTCCAGCCATGCAACGGGATAAACAAGCACCGGCCAAGGCAGGCAACGACCAAGGCGATCGCGGAACAAAGCGGTTGTACCGCTGATCGTCAGCGAATCAGCTTTTTGAGCCTTTCACGAGACTGGGGCGAAAGCGCGCCATTTTCTGAGGTTTTGGTGCCGGCATTGCGGAAGGCCAATTGGCGGGCGGCCTTGTCCAACAGAGCAAATTGCCGATCCATTAATCGGCAACCGGCGCAAATTATGAGATGCACCGCGAGTGTCATGCGATCCCAGTGGCTCAACTGGCCGTCGCGCCGGCGGCAGGACATTTCCGCAGCCGCCCGGCAATTCAGTATTTTTGGAAGTTTTAACATCCGCTAATCCTTCACCGCACCGGCGTGCCCAACACCTTTTTTCTCCAGGCAATCGCGCAACCGCAGACGCGCACGATGCAGCAACACGTAGAGATTGGTCGAAGTGACGCTTAATGTCTTACACACCACGTCAGAATTCTGTTCATCCATGACGCTTAAAATAAATGCCTGCCGCTGCGTTTCCGGCAACGCCTCCATGCAGCGCTGCAGCATGGGCAGCACTTCTGATTCGATGGCCGAATCCTCCGGATTTATTTGCCAGCGGCGCGGAAATTTTTTCCATTTGCCGAAGCGCGAAAACATCCCATCCACGGCTTCATCGTCGGGAAGCGTGTCTGTGGCATGACGTTCCTGTCGGCGGAAATGGTCCATAATTTTGTGTTTTAAGATTCCCACCAGCCAGGTGGAGAATTCACACTGTCCTTTGAAGTTCTCTTTTCCCTTCAAGGCGGCAAGAAATGTTTCCTGCACCAACTCTTCGCAATTGGCCCGGTCCGCCACTCGCAGGCGCGCATAGCGGAAAAGCAGATCCCCATACTGATCCACCCACAATTCGGCCGACGGACATTTATCCGCCTGCGGTTGATCCAGGTGTGTTAGCTCTTCAATACCCAATGGGCGCTCCGAAATACGGCCGACGAAATTATTTGTCAGGCACACTTTCGCATCGAATTACAATACCCCGGTTTGACGTGCCGAACAATAGCTTGTTCGCTGAAGGGGGCGTGGCAATTTTTCCGGGCGGGGTAAAAAAGCCGTCTTTTCACAGGAATGCTGAAGCCCACCGGGATAAACCCGGCGGCTCGCCGGTCGAGTTGATGCGGGGTGCCCGGAAAAATTGCCACACCCGCTGACGCGAGACAGAACGTGACTGATTTTCAAAGCTTGGGCTGCAAACGGTATAATAGGTTAAATGGAAATTCCAGACAACACTGCTTTGCCAGAACGCTTTCTTGTGCGTGCCTTGGATATTGCGCAGCGGGAGTTGAATCGGCGGGTCTTCGCACGACGAATTGCAAGGGCGATTGCGATGGGGCTTATTTTGTGCTTCCCGATTCTTATAGTCATGCTGTACTTTCATATGACGGTGCTTGAGATAATGTTCAATGTCACCGCTCTTAACGGCATGGTCATTGCGGTGCGATTGCTGACTGAAACTTGGGCCAATGGCGTTGATGCGGCTCTGTTTCTGGAACAGCAATACAATGCGCCCGGACTATTTATCACAGCCGCGGACGTACTGGCAAACGCTGCCCAGGAGACAGGCCGCCATGACGCTAAGATTATTTTTGACGCAGCGAATCGCTGCCAAACCCCGCCTGCGCAGGCCACTAAGATTTTACTCTCCACATCGGCGGATCAGAGAATCTGGGCCGCCAATGGATTGTTATTTATCACCCTGTTGGTTACGGCCGGGGTGGGGCAAGCCGTGATGGCACATGCGGGGCGGGACACAGGAACGGAAGGATCCTCCAAGACAGGGCGGGTAACAGCGGCACGCGCGGCGAACAGCGGGCGTAACTCACATCTGTCGGCGCAGAAGCCACAAATATCCGCCATGGAAATTGCGCCGAGGGAAAGCCGTTCTCAACTTTTCGCGCAGCACCGGGCGACTGATGCCATTAAACAGCTACAAGCGTCCATAACACATTTGCTGAAAACGGCAAAAATAAAGCCACACCGCCGCCCCGCCGACCACGGTACCGGCAACGATGCGCGTACCGACAAGGACATCGCTGAAGCTTTGCAAGCGCAACTACTGGCTGCGGCGCGACTGCCCGGTGTCGGACCGCAAACCAAAACCATGTTGTTGGCTGCGGCCCATGCGATTCACGCCTCATCTAAGGGTAATTTCGTGCCGCTATTGCGCAAAATAAATCAGCAGCTTGAAAGATACCTGGCTACGGGGCTGAGCCGCCAGGTGGTGATGTTCCGACATTCTGAATTCGGCGACGATGGTGACCGCGCAAGCATTACCAGATACGCGGCCGTGGGGGCCAACCAGAGCAATGTGTCAGATCGGGCCGGTGATTCAGGCGATGCCGTTATTACAGATATTCCATCGAGCCAATCTGCGGCGGAGTCTGTTGAACTGAGATGGGGCCGGGGTAGTCCGGCGGACCATGTGAAAATTCCAGTTCGCTATCGGATGGCAGTGGAGCGGTATTTCTCTTATTCGCCAACGCCCAACGCCCGATCGCACCGCACAGCTATCAAATAATAAAGGCCGCCCGTTGTGGCAGCCTTTATGAAAGGAGCATTTCCATGAAGTCATGGAAACTTATGGTTCGTCGCTGACGTTGGTTACCTGTTTAATCTGATAAGGGTTGTCGGCCGTTTTCCGCGAAGGTGCCTGAATGGCTGGTTTCTCCAGCGGCGGTTCTTCATTGGCCGCTTTATTGAGTTCCTCGCGGGTTTCGGTAAGACCCTTTTTGAATTCGAATATGGAACGCCCCAGGCTCTTGGCAACGCCCGGCAGCCGATTTCCAAAGAATATCAACGCAATAGCCAGAACAATTAAAAGATCCGGCCCGTCGAAAAGATTTCCAAAACCTAACGCCAATGGTAATGTCTCAAAAGGCCCTGACATGGTTTATCACCTCGCAAAAAAGACGGCTGGTGGGCCTGCTTGTTTCCGCCAGCATGACCCATACAGAAGCATTATACGTAAATCTACGTCTGATTCCAAATCGTTGGACGCAAGGTCGCCGCCGGATGGCCAATTATTGCCGTAAACGGCTGATATTAACCGCCTTTTAGACGCTATTGCACCTCTTTGCCGACGGTTGATCCTTTAGCCGATTCGCTGACGGAAGAGTCGTTCACATCCTCGGCGGAGTAACAGACCGCAAAAAGCTCGGCGCGGCTTGACACGCCGAAGCGGCGATACAAACGTCGGATATACGAGTGGACGGTGTGAACACTTAATCCCAATTCCTGGGCGAGTTGCTTTTCGCCTTCGCCGGAAAGTAACCCATCAAGAATTTGTCGTTGGCGATTAGGCAGGCCTTCATGCAATTTCGTTTTCTGCCCGGTGTCCAGATTGGCATGCAGAAGTTGATGGCGCAATTCATTGTGCAGAAATCGAACCAGGACCGCCGGTTCGTTCGAAGCTGATTCAATCAGGTCGGAATAAAGCAGATAGGTAATACCCCGCAAGGCCAGGGGCGGCGGCAGGGCGTCATGGAAATTAAGTTCAATGACCGCTGGTTTTTCCCGGGAGTTCCCGAATACCGCATCATCGGCACTCCATTTACTCTGGGCGTTATTGTCTATTGCGCTGCCGTCGCGCCGGGATATTTTAATTTTTTCCCAGGTGGGATGAGTCCGCAAGAGTTTTGGAATCGCGGTGGTGTTCGGGGCCCGCGCGGGTTTGGCAAAGCAAACTTCCGGAAGGACCGGCAGGGGTGTTATTTCATCAGGTTTGGCTGCGTGCTGCTCGCAGTAAAAAATTGCGACCACATACATATTTAAAATATTGGCCAATCCTTCAGCCAGGGTGGTGCGCCATAGTGCCGGCAGGACTGTCAAGCGGCGCAATTGTGCCATTAAGCGCAATAAATCGCGTACTTCGGACAATCGCAGCGTTTGAGGATCGATCACAACGCACCTTTCATTCAAGCCCGGTCTATTAGGTTACACATCGCTTATTATCGCCGAAAATCGCCCGGGATGTCAGGTTGTCGCCGAATATCTGGTGTCACCTGTTTAGGCGTCTTGAAATGGTAAATGGCACGATTATACTTAAGGACATGAGGTGAGAGTGCTCATCCTGAACTGTTTTTTTCGTTAATGCGTATATTTTTGAAGGAGAAGTATCATGCACCAGGCACACACTAGCCCGACGACAGGCTTTTCACGCCAGAATTACCGGTCCAAGGGCCTGCTCATGGCCATGGCGACAGCCGCTGCGTTCTCGACGGCCGCAGCAACTCATGCGGCCGTGACGGATGTCGGGGAATATGACGTCGGTAAAACCGCGACATATTTGCAAACGGGCGATGTGACACCGTCGCTTAGCACTTCCAATGCCTACAAGTTTTCATCACAGATTTCCTACGGAGCAACGGGATCGGTACTGGCAAGCTCAACATTAGCAGTGCCGGCTGGTGCGACCGGAACCGTCACGTATGCCGCCAACGGCGGTAACACCCGTTTAAAGTATTCGCAGTTTTACGCAACCGCGGCCGACCTCAATGCCGCGTTCCCGGATGGCAACTACACATTCACCATTAATACCAGCACGCCCAATACCTACAATTCAACATTAGCGCTTAGCGGCGTGACCTATCCGACAGATATCGGAACGATCAGTAATACGAACTGGTCGGGCGGTGAACTGGTTATTGACCCCACCCAAAGTTACACGTTTACATGGAATGCCTCGAATGACCTGCATTTGGACTTCGGTCTGAATAATACCACTATTAACGAAAACATTATTAATTCCGGAAGCGGCTTGCCCAGCAGTTATACGATGGCGGCAAACACGCTGGCACCGGGACAAAGCTACATCGGTAACCTGGGCTTTGCGAATGGCGTTATCGACACGTCGCAAATTTCAGGCGTCATGGGTGCCGCGTATTATCAAAACAACACGCAGTTTACCATCGTTACGACCCCCGAACCGGCTGCGGGTATTCTGCTGCTTACGGCAGTGGTGGCCATGGGGCTGCTGACCCGGCGCAAAGCGGCGGTGTAAATCATCCTGACCCAGACTATTTGTCTCCAGGCCGGGTGGCTGTGGCAGCTTGATGTTTATTTTTTCATGGGTTGACGCGAATTGCCGGCACCGGCGCGACGCGGCAGTGCAGCTTGTGATCGTCGGTGGGCGCAGTAAAAAGCCCGCGAACACTCGCGGGCTGATGCGTTAGATCGCATGGAGCACCAATTATCTCCGACTCGCGGACTTCTTCGTGCTCTTGCTGGAAGATTTCTTCGGTGAAGATTTCTTCGTGCTCTTGCTGCTTGCAGCAGCTTTCTTTTTCGTCGCCATTTGTATCACCCCCTTTCAATTTTGGAAAAGACAAAAATCACGACATCGTTATTATCGGCTGTTGCGACCATTTGTCATTAAAAAAATTCCGGAATTTTTTATTTTTTTTAGCGGCCCGCTTTTTTTCACTGCGTGAAGAGAACTTCAGCAAGATGCTGCGCCAGAACTTCTTCGATACTATTAGACGTTGATATATAACGATATACCCCGCCACATCGCTTAACACTTTCCGACACCTCATCACGCCATCGAGCGAATGCGGCGCGATAAGCCATGCTCGCGGTTTCTGACGCCGATATATGTTGCCGCCGACCAAGCTCCGGATCACGCAATAATACCGGATGTTTGAACGGTGGCGATTGTTCTTCAGGGCATAGTGTGTGCAGCACGATCAGTCGCTGCGAGCGCGCGGCCAGTGCGGCGAAGGCCTTCGTCAAATTCTGCGGCGGCAGGCAATCAGAGATCAATATCAGATTGTCGGTTTTCTGTCGTGCTGCACGGTGCAGCAATTTCTGCATATCCATGACTCCGCCTGGCGGAAGCGTCTTAAGCAGCGACAGAATGTCGGCCATCGCCGCATCTTGTCCGCCTGAGGTGGTTACACAGTGCGCTGTGCGGCCCGATGGTGCAGGCAAAAGTTTTAATTCATTGCGACCATGAAGCGCAATGATACTTAGACATGCGGCCAGAGAGCGGGCAAAATCAAATTTGCGCGGACTTCCCAATGCCATACTCGCGGAGCAATCCAGGATAATGGTCACACGCATGGCATGATGGGCATAAAACAGCCGCACCACAAGCTGATCAAACTTCGCCAACTGCCCCCAATCCAGATGTCGCAGATCGTCGCCCTGAACGTAGGCTCTGGCGTCTGCGGCCGCTATACTTACGCCTCGGCGCTTGCTGCGATGCCCGATATACTGCGCCGAATGCTCCGCCGCTGTCGGACAAATTGTCAGCCGCCGCAACAGCGTCAGTAACTTTCGATCAGGCCATGATAGATCGGGCGGTGCCATCTGCTGTCCTCAACCCACATCCGCCAGAGCCAGTGCATCGTTGAAACGTGCGGATAATTCCCGACGCAATTCGCCGTTTTCCGGGGCGATGATATGCGGGTCCGCTTTAATAATCGTCTGTGCCAGTTCACGCGCTGTGGGAAGTAAAAAGGGATCCAGGAGCAGATCCGGGAAAAGCATATCAGGCCGGCCGCTTTGGCGTTCGCCAACAATTTCGCCCATGCCCCGAATTTTTAAATCTTCCCCGGCAATATCAAATCCGCTGGAATATTTTATCATGGCCGCCAGACGCGGCGGCGGTTCCGGTGGATCATTTTCAAACAGTAATATGCAGGCGGATTTATGACTGCCGCGACCGACACGACCGCGCAGCTGATGCAATTGCGCCAGACCAAATCGCTCGGCGTGTTCAATAATCATGACGGTCGCATTGGGAACGTCCACGCCGACTTCGATAATACTGGTGGAAACCAGCACATCAAGCTTACCGGTGCGGAATTGCTCCATGGCTTGCCGCCGGGCCGGTGCGTCCATGCGCCCGTGCAGCAGCCCCACGCGATAATCGGCCAATGCCCCGGCTTTAAGTTCATTAAAAGCCCGCGTAGCACCGCGCAACTCGGCGGCATTTTCATCGATGGCCGGAAGTACCACATAGCCCTGTCGGCCGGCCTGCACCTGCTTGAGCAGATAGGCATACACTTCATCCCTGCGGGCGGCCGGCACAGCGCGCGTCGCGATGGGCTGGCGGCCCGGCGGCAGTTCATCAATGGTTGACACGTCCAGATCGCCAAACACGGCCATGGCCAGCGTGCGGGGAATCGGTGTGGCGGTCATCACCAGCGTATGCACGCCGGCATAGCGACCACGAATAACCGCCCGCTGCTGCACGCCGAATTTATGTTGCTCATCGACCACCAGCATGGCGATGTTATGAAATTGCACCGCCTCGGTTAAAATCGCATGGGTGCCGACAACCAGTCCGATGGAACCATCTTGAATACCGGCCAGGGTTTTCTTACGGGCCGCATCGGGGACGGCGGCCGTGAGCAATGCTATTTTCACGCGGCTTGCAGCCAGAAATTGCTCCAGGGAAAACAGGTGTTGCTGCGCGAGAACTTCCGTCGGTGCCAGGAGAGCCGCCTGAGCACCGGCTGCAACGGCAGAAAGCATGGCGTATAGCGCGACAACGGTTTTACCGCTGCCCACGTCACCCTGCACGAGGCGATTCATCGGATGGAGGGCGGCAAGGTCGTGCCGTAACTGGGTGATCACCCGTTCCTGCGCTGCAGTTAAGGTGAACGGCAGGAGAGCGCGAATGCGTTTGTCCACCACATCATCCGTCCGCAGAGCCTGGCCGTTTTCCAACTGTTGCTGGTGGTGACGTTTCATGCCCACGGCTAACTGGTGCAGCAGAAATTCATGAAACGCCAGAGAATGCCGGGCGATCTGCACAAATTTCCATGCCCCGGGGCGGTGGATAAGCTCATAGGCCTTCCGGCGCGAAATCAAGCGGCGGGACGTTAATAAGTCACCGGCAATCCATTCATGAATATGCGGCAACAGCAGCGGGATATTTTTCTCCATGATCGACGCGATGACGCGGCTGCTTAAATCGGCGGAGGCGGGATAAACGGGTATTAAATCCGGAGCTTGATTGATTGAACTGTCATCGTGGAGAAATTCGATGCGGGGCTGAAGCATTTGGGCGCGGCCATTAAAGAATGTTACTTTTCCGGCAGCCCGAACGCGCACACCGGGGACCAGTTTTTCAGCCATGAACATTTGATTAAACCAGGTCAGCACGCAGCGGCCGGAGGGATCTTCCAGCAGTGCTTCAAAACGTGATGGGCGGCGGCGCATAGCACGGGTTTGTATGATTTCTCCCTCAACGGTGGCCAGTTGACCACTTTGCAACTGCTGGACGGCAACGTGTCCCTGCGACTGTGCATAATCACGCGGAAAAAAAACAAGCAGATCGCCGCAGGTTTCCACGCCCAGAGCACGAAGCGATTCCGCTCGTTTAGGCCCCACGCCCAGCGCAAATTGGACCGGTGAATCCAGGGACAGCAAGTGGCTTGTGGAGTGTGCTGATTCACCAGCCATAGAGGCATTCCATTTATCGTGCCAATTCTACCGCCCGAATTTCCCGCAACACCGTCACCCGAATTTCTCCGGGAAACGTCAGTTCAGATTGCACGCGGTTGGCGATTTCCCGGGCGATCAGACGGGCGCTGGCGTCGTCACACTTTTCAGGATCGACAATTACACGTACCTCGCGGCCGGCCTGGATGGCAAACGCCTGACGCACCTGCGGGAAACTGGTGGCAATGCCTTCGAGTTCCTGCAGACGTTTAATATAGCGCTCCAGAGATTCACGCCGCGCCCCGGGGCGGGCACCGCTGATGGCGTCCGCCGCCATAATCAGCGGGGTATATACCGTGGTGGAAGGTATATCGTTGTGGTGGCCGCCGATGGCGTTCAGCACGGCTTCGGGTTCGTTAAACTTGCGGCAGAATTCCATGCCCAACGCCGGGTGTCCGCCTTCCTGATCGTGATCCATGGCCTTGCCGATGTCGTGCAGCAGCCCGGCTCGGCGGGCCAGCGTGCCATCCAGGCGCAACTCATCGGCGAGCATCTGGGCAATGTAGGCGACTTCCATGGAATGGCGGAGAACATTTTGGCCATAGCTGGTGCGGTAATGCAGGCGTCCGAGCATTTCCACAATGCGGGGGTGCAGATTGGGTATATTGGCTTCAATGACCGCCTTTTTCCCGACATTGCGGATATTGTTTTCAATTTCCTTCTGCGTTGCCAGGAATATTTCCTCAATACGCGCCGGATGAATGCGTCCGTCCGCGATGAGTTTTTCCAGGGTCTGCTTGGCGACTTCGCGGCGAATGGGATCAAAACAGTTGACCGTGATAACCCCCGGCGTATCGTCGATAATGACATCCACACCCGTCGCCTGTTCAAAAGCGCGAATATTGCGCCCTTCACGCCCGATGATTCGGCCTTTCATATCATCGCTGGGAATGATCACGGATTTGGTGGTGCCTTCACTGGTGACTTCCGCGGCGTAACGCTGCATGGCCTGGAGCATAATGTTGGTGCTCTTCTGTTTCGCTTCGTCTTTGGCCTGCTCCTCAATTTTTTCCACCATCACCGCCATGTCGTGGCGCACTTCGCCTTCCACGCGCTTCAGCAGCAATTGCCTGGCGTCTTCAACGGAGAGATTGGTGAGCTGCAGCAGAATATCCTTCTGACGGGCCAACGATTCGTCGAGTTGCTTTTCTTTGACTTGAAGTGTCCGATTTCTTTCCTGAATGGATTTTTCAATGGAATCGAGATTTTTTTCTTTCGTGGCCAGCGTATCAAGCTTCTGATCAAGGGTATCTTCGCGACGCAGGAGTCGCTGTTCGATGTTGCGCATTTCCTCGCGCATGGTGTCGGTTTCACGTTCAGCCTGCTCACGGAGTTTTAAGGCTGCATCTTTGGCCGTAAGTTGGGCTTCACGCAGGACTTCATCGGACCGGCTTTTGGCGTCGGTAATCAGACGATCGGCATCAAGTTTGCCGCGGGAAAGCGCCGAGTTTCCGCCGGCCTTTAATACCAGCATCAACCCGATGCATCCCACGATCAAACCGGCGATGGCCGCCAGTACAATGGCCAGCGTGGGATCAAAACCGGTGGTAGCGGCCAGGGGAAGCGCCGAAACAATTTCGTGCGCGAAATAGTGGGGCATAGTCAACCTCTTAAATCTGCGGCCTGTCGAGCGGCCCAAGCGGAATGTATGACCATTCCACCCACGCCTTCCGTAGCCTTTGGATGCACGCGAATCCGATTCCGCACCATGCGGACCGAAGGTTGACACAGACTGGGCGATCTTGCGTGAATTCCGCAACCAAGCGGGCACGCAGAGGCCTGCTGCACACGTGTTAGTTTGATGATGGGCGAAAGTGAGAGTCTTTCCGTCAGACGGGGCAAGACCTTTGGCAGAGCGTCAACAAATCAAGAATTCCACTGCGCGCAAGGGCGGCGTAGCGGCTTATTGGCCTGTTATCCAACCTCTGAGCATGAAACACCACACCTGGATCACCCAACACCACGGTCCAAAGACCGGAAAGAAGCGATCCAATAGCGGCAGTTAGCCCGCGAGAGTGGAAATTGCGTCCTGAAAACAACACTTGTTTCACCATTCATCAATCTATATCGACCCGGTATCCCGGATCGTGCTGATAACGGGATTGGAATCCCGAATCGGCATAAAACCAGCCTGCATATCCGCCCCGAGGACTGTTTTATTTCCTCAAATGGAAGGTTTCTACGAAACCTTGCAAGCTGTGTCAACCCAACGAGCTGCGCTGTTTTTTTTGCGTGATTCCACCAACTTCAGCGTGAAGTTGGTGGCATTTCTCCGCTTAAAATGATATTAACGTTTTGTTGAAAATTGGTCAACAGATCATAGAGAAGTCAGCGAGTCGCGCGTCATGCCATGAGCGACTTTTGCCGCGGCCCTGATCCAGTGGTTGGAATCGGTGGTGTAATGGTTCAGGAAAGCAGCAATGGCATGAGCGCGCGGAGCGTAGGATGTGGCCCATCGGGCAATGCCCAATTCAACCATCGCCTCCATTCGCCAGGATAGGTCCTGGTCGTGCCGGACAATATTGGCCATGTCACCGGAATTCGGATTCGACACATCAACGATTTTCATCTTGCTGTACCACTGTGCGGCGGCTTTATTGATCGCACCGATAAGTTTGGTCGCGGCATCACATTCATATTGATTTTGGGTCGGGCCGGATTTATAGACCATTCGCAGGCCCGCGGCTGCAGACTGCATATCCGATATTCCACAGGTTCGCACATCGACAAACAGGCCGTGCCGCCAGAGCCGATGGCCAAAAATCAAGAGCGCGGTTAAAGCTTTGGCTGCTGCTTTCGGGGTTTTATCGCTGATGCAGCCGGCGGCATAGGCACCGGTCATTTGGCCGATGGCGTTCAGACGATCCGCGACAACATCAGACGCTTCAGGCAGCCGCACGCCTTTGGCAAACAGGAGATATTTTCGCCCCATGGTTTCCGGGGCGGCTTGTTCAACGAGCTTAACAATGGCCTGGATTTTTGGGGACGCGGCAGGGCCGCGCGTTGCCATAAGGTCCGCCACCGCATTGTGATCGTTGGATAACGCAATAACCTGTTGATACGCCTGAAGGTAGAGCTTACCCGCTCCTGAACCGGACGCAGCCGGTGTCAGGCCGCTGATGCTGTAGTCGATTTTAATGGGTGTCATAAACCCATGGGCCAGGGTGCGATATGTTGGTTGGCCCAGGGAGGCAGGTCCTACAAAAATGTATACCAGCACGCCGGCAATAATAATAAAAATAATGGCAAGGGCGATACCCGTTTTATAATTCATGGAAATTCCCCGATGCTCCGACGGGCCGTGTGACGGGCTTATTCCGATGATCGATGCAACGCACCGCTGAACCATCACACAGCGGCAATTTGCCGCACGATATGCTCTATCGGCGTTTGCACGCAGGTAAAAATAGGCGTATCGCGCACCGTGAAGCGGCTGCCTTCGGTTTCCCGCAATTCCTGCACGAGATCCAGGAAATCGCCGGGTTTATCGGTCTCAAACGCGACGACAAATTCCTGATCATCCAGGCCGAAACTGTAGGTGGTATTAAGCTTCACCGACGGATAGCGGTTGCCCACCATAATATGTTCATCCATGATGCCCTGCCGGGTCTGCTTACTTAACAGATACCATTCCCGTGTTTTCACAAATGGATACACGAATATATATTTACGTTTACCGGGAACAATACTGGTGCGCGAGTCATCATGGGCAGGATCAATTTTATCCACGTAGGTGCTGCGCTTGCTCTGGGCCAGATAGCAGAAGGGCTGAACGAGGTAACCCCCCAGCGGGAGCCGATGAATCGCAGCGGTGAATTCCTGAACCACGTCAAGATCGTAGCTGATTTTCCAGAACATGATGTCCACATCCGGGCGCGTGCCGACACAGCTGTAAGGAATCAGCAGCATTTTCTGCTGATCCTGTTTCTGCACCAGCGCAACCAATTCTGCCAGCATCTGGGACTGCTGCGTTTGCGGCAGGCGGCGAAACTCCGGCAGCAGCTTATAAAAGGAAAACGAAACAAATTGCCGCCGCACCGCCGGTTGGCCCGTCGCGGCCGATTGATCCTTCACCGCACTGTGCGCGGACGCGGGCACGCTGGGGCGGCCGCTGGCGGGATTAGCTCCGACGGACGCGGCAGATGCAGTTGCTTCAGTCATAATAAAACTCCAATAAATCGCAGCATCTCCGCCGCAGCATTCCATAGCAATTCGTAATTCTAGGGATAAACGCCAACAATTTCACCTGCCGGGGAAAAATCCGGGAAAAGTCGGTATGGTGCAGGCGCACTGACATCCGGTGAACAAGGATTTTCAGAAGCGCAACTACGCAGGTCATTCCCGCAGCACATTCGCGGCAGAAGCATTAGAGCATCATCGGGATCGCAACATCCTGGCGGCGCGGCGTGGGGAAAGAAGTGGTAACCCATTAAGTAAGTATGCCTGAGGAGTTGAGAACATCTGGGCGTTAGCCAGTTCGGCGGTAGCTATTATTGGCAATCCATTGGACGCACGGTATGATTTGATTTCTATGCTTAAACGAATATTTGCCAGTAATTTCCGCACATTAGTTAACTTTAGCGTTGATCTTGGCTCTCTGACCCTCCTGCTGGGTCCCAACGGTGCAGGCAAAACCACGATTTTTGACGTCGTGCGGCTTGTCCGCGATTTCGTTCGCGGTGAGGCCGTTTGGATGAACGGAATGACGGTCAGCCCGATCACCAATGAATTATTTCCCGAGTCGACGCGAACTCGGTGGCAGAACGTGGGATTGCAATCCTTTGAAATCGCATTGGATGGAAAAGATGGTCAGGGAGAGTACGTTTATCGTCTGGAAATAGAACAAGAGAATTTCCAGAAGCGGTGCCGGGTCAAAACCGAAAGGCTGACCTACGATGGTCGGCCGCTGTTCGAATCGGCTATGAATGGAAATCAATTAACGGCTCAGTTATATCGCGACGATGGAAGCCGCGGCCCAGCCCAACTCACGGATTGGACGCGCTCCTCACTACCTTCCATCCAACCGCGTGCGGAAAACCAATTGATGACCTGGTTCAAAAGCCGAATGGATCGCCTCATTGTGGCGCGTTTCAACCCCGCCGTCATCACCGGCCAATCGGATGAGGAAAGCCCCGTATTGGCTTGGGACGCATCCAACTTTGTGGCGTGGTTCCGCCGGATGGCGGGCCTCGACCTTGAGTTAGTTGCAAAGCTCCGGCCGCTGCTGGAGGAATCTATAACCGGCTTTGATGGGCTGAGCTTGGAGTCCAATGGTGCCGACACGAAAATTCTCAAAGCGAAGTTTCGTAGTGGGGCGTCGGCGGAGGCACGGGCAAAGCCTTTCTTTTGTCGCTTTGACGAGTTATCCGATGGGCAGCGCGTGCTTCTGATGCTCTACACCCTGCTGAACACCGCGAGCGACGACTGCACGATTTGCATTGATGAGCCCGAAAATTTTCTTGCCCTTCGTGAGATCAACCCCTGGTTGAACATGCTGCTGGACGTAACGCAAAGCCAGCGATGCCAGGCGATCCTGATCTCTCATCACCCCGAACTGATCAATTCGCTGGCAGTCGGTGCAGGTCGGTGGATCGACCGAACAGGCGATGCCGAAAGCCGATCCCAAGCAATCTCGAATACGGATGGTGCCCTGAGTATTGCGGAATTGGTTTCGCGGGGTTGGCTTCATGCCTAGCAATCGGGTCAAAATCATCGTCCGGTGCGAAGATCGGCAGCGGCGGTCTTTCATTTATCGTTTCTTAGTTGCAAAAGGCATTAATCGGCATGATATCAATATTGAAAACAGCCCGGGCGGCAAAGGTGCCGCCACGCAGTGGGTGCTGGAACGGTATCCGATTGAGGTCCAGGCCCTGCGCAGCGGCCCTCCCGCTTCAGAAGGTCTGATTTCCATCATCGATGCCGACAATTGTGAGGTCGAAGATCGGAAGCGGCAACATGACGATGCGCTGAAGCAGGCTGCGCAGAGGTCTCGAATGAAGAATGAAAAAATTGCCATTGTTGTCCCAAAGCGAAATACAGAGACTTGGATTAACCATTTTCTTCGGGCGCACGGCAACGATGCCCCCGTCAACGAACACGACAACTACCCAAAATTATCCGGTCGCGAAAGCGCCTGCGCGCCTGCCGCAGAAGAATTTGCCCGACGCTGTCCGAATGGATTACTGGCCGACCATCTTCCGTCTTTGCGGGACGGGTGCGCTGAACTCCAAAGGGTAATAGCTTAGATATGACATGTGTTGGCTGCGCTGTGCCATAAGACAAAACCCAGTTCGCGCGTTCGGATGGAGAAACCCGAAAATGAGTCAGAGAGCGAATTAGGAGGCGGGTCAATGATCAGGGGACGCTTTTTTGCCATAAGCTTGGTGGTCATAACCGCGGTGGCGATCACTGGTTGTTCCAGCCAGAAAAGCCGGCAGGCGTCCGTCAATATCGCACCTGCCGGCAGGGATCGGTCGCTGGTGAACGAGGCGGCAAATAGTAATACTGGTTGCTCGATTGAGCTGGTCTGAAAGGAAGCCGTAACCGCGTGGGAATTTTTCAGTGCGGGCACAAACACTGTCGGCGAACGAAATTGCTTTCTGATAGACGATAAGTTTTTCAAAGGTGAAGGCCATGGGTTATCTCACCATGAAAGTAGAGAGTGGAGAGTAGACCGCAGGAGGAGCACTGTGTTTCGGCGACAGCCACTCTTTTGTCCCAGCCGCATTTTGCTCTACTATCTACTCTCTCAACACTCCTGCTCTATTTTTGCCTTTGGCAAAAATCGGGGCGACAGGATTTGAACCTGCGACTTCCTGGTCCCAAACCAGGCGCTCTAGCCAGGCTGAGCTACGCCCCGATGAGCCTTTAATTTACCCGATGTTGCTGAAACGTACAAAGCGCGGGGCGCATTGCCGCGAGTCGCCAACCAACCACCGGGTTATCACCATGGTGCTCTGCGCGACGATGCCCCAAGAGGCCAAAAATCGTCCCGGCGCGCCGGGATCGCAACCCGGCGATTACTCGGACAGGCTCCCAGGCACCACGCTGATGGTGTGGCGGTTTTTTCGGGCAGGGCCGAAATTATTTCAAATTGGGGCGAATCGTCGTGTTTGGTCCAGCCAGGAGCCGTTCCGAGATACTTTATGGTGTATTCCACCACCGGCAGAGCCGGCGGCTTTGTGGGGGGTGGCAGGTCGGTTAATGGATGGCGGGTTGCTTGCGGGCTTTTTCCTTTTTGATAATTTCTGTGAGTTTTGGCAGATGCTTCTGCATTTCCCGGGCGGTGGCGGATTCGGGGTATACGTCCAGTACGCGTTGGGCAATGGCGAAGGCTTCTTCATGCCGCTGGCGTTTGATAAGATCGGCGTATTGCGTTTCGAGTTCATGGCGGGTCTGAATATCCGCGTTTTGCCGCAAGGTGGTTAAATCGGTGCGGATTTTTTCCGCCAGCTTTTCTTCCGGGTAGCGCTCCAGAATCTGTTGGGCCAAACTGCCGGCGCGAACCCATTGGCGATGATCCACTGAATCTTTATAGTCGCTAAGCAGCATGGTCAGAGCATCCCGTCGCCAGGCATGGTATTCATACCGAACCTGATTGAGCAATTCCTGAATGGCCGGCTCGTCGGGATAACGGGCGTCGAGAGGATCGGTTATTTGCTGGACCTGATCCCAGGCGTTGATGGCCATGTAGTGCTGCACGTTTTCACGCGCCAGCGTCAAATCCTGCTGAACTTTTTCGGCGCGCTGACGGGCCAGGTCATCCCGGAGCGTATCGACCAGTGGATCACCTGGAAGATTCTCCCGGATTTTTTCGATCAAATTGCCTGCGGCGTTCCATTGTTCACCCTGGATGGCGGCTTGAACTTCCGCAGTCAGCACGGCCTTGCGCTTTTCCAGCAGACCCGCCGCCCATTGCCGGCGCTGGGTTTCAGTCAGCAAAGCGGCATCGCGCAGCTGCGTTAGAAGTTCCAGGATTTGCGGAAAAGCATCCGGCGATCCGGCAGGCAGAGTCACAACGCCAACAGCTTGGGAGTCCGGCATGGGTCCGGGTGTGTTTTGCGGTGAAGGAGACGGCGCAATGGACGAGGCAGACGCCATCTTATCCAGGGCGGTTCGCAGGTGCAGCAGGTGCCGCTCCATATTGGTGGAAATTTGCACCTGCTGCTGCGTGCTGCGGCCCAGAAGTTGGGCGTATTTGAACAGCAAAAGCTGCCCGCGGATAATCACCGCTAATGCCAGATAAATCAGGACGCCAAATAATGCCACTCCCACAATTCCCAGAGGTACTAAAAGGGCGATGGGGCGGGGAACGCCGCTGTGCCGGATTGTGGCGAACACCACCAGAGCTGAAATAATGGCTGCGCCCAAAATAATCCATATCAGAACCAGCAACAACCCGCGCGTCAGGGTCATGCCGGCGGTGGAATCGGGCGCGTCATACAACGGGCTAGCGTTGCCAAGTTCGGGCAATGAAGACGAGATTTCCTGGGGCATGTGAACCTCCGTCAATGAAGTGGGATTGTAGTTGTATTGAGGGTAATTGCCAACAAATGGTTGCGCAGCGCTGTTGACAATAATGGTTAAGGATTCTACTATTTGCGGTGACAATTGAATAAGGCTCTTATCAAGAGTGCCTGAGGGACGGGCCCGTTGACGGCACAGCAA
Source organism: Planctomycetota bacterium (assembly GCA_021808105.1). Classification (GTDB taxonomy): domain Bacteria; phylum Planctomycetota; class Phycisphaerae; order WQYP01; family WQYP01; genus JAMDCX01. The sequence goes on along the minus strand of JAKBCC010000005.1, from coordinate 28,722 downwards.
CCCATCTTTACGCCTTTTATGGTGTAAGAAGCGGGTGCTAATTCCCTCCCGCTTGCCGGAATTTCCGGCGAACCTGGGGATAGATAAGCGGATCAGCGTCTCTTTTGGTTTTATCGCGCGGCCTCTTATCGGGAATCAGCATCCTAAAACGGTGCATCCTGATAAGAGGCCGCGTTATTTTCCGGATCAATCACCATGCTGGTGTAGCCGGGCGGAGGTTGTAAATGTCGTATGTGCTGGGACTCAAGTGCCGAGAATGCGGGGAAAAATACCCGCAAAAAGGCGTGCACGTGTGCGAAGTATGTTTTGGGCCGCTGGAGGTTCAATATGATTACGCGGCCATGCGCGGCAAGGTCACGCGCGAATCCATAGAGAATAAACCGCGCAATTTGTGGCGCTACCGCGATTTACTGCCCATTGATGGCGAGCCGAAAGCCGGATTATATTCCGGCTGCACCCCCTTGCGCCGGGCGCACAATCTGGAAAAAGTTCTGGGAGTTAAAGAGTTATACATTAAAGATGACTCGGCTAATTATCCCACGTGGAGCTATAAAGAGCGTGTGGTGTCGGTGGCGATTACCAAAGCCATTGAATTAGGCTATGACACCGTGGGCTGCGCCAGTACGGGTAATTTAGCCAACAGCGTGGCCGCGCACGCGGCGGTTGCGGGGTTGAAGGCATTTGTCATGATTCCGCATGATCTTGAGCAGGGGAAGGTGCTGGGATCACTGATTTTTGGCCCCACCATGGTGCGCATTAACGGTAATTATGATGATGTTAATCGCCTGTGTTCAGAAATTGCTGACAAATACAAATGGGCGATTGTGAACGTGAATCTGCGGCCCTTTTATACCGAAGGGGCCAAGACCTTTGGTTTCGAGGTGGCCGAGCAGTTAGGCTGGCGGTTGCCCAAGCACACCGTATGCCCGACGGCAGGCGGGACCATTTTGCCCAAGATTTATAAAGCATATAAGGAATTTATCGATCTGGGGCTGGTGGCGGATAACGCTCCCAAGATTTATTCCGCGCAGGCAGCCGGATGCAACCCCGTGGTGGAGGCGATTCGCGCCGGGCATGATCTGATCAAACCGCAGAAGCCCAAAACCATCGCCAAAAGCATCGCCATTGGCAATCCGGCGGATGGCTTTTATGTGGTACAGGCGGTCAAAGAATCCGGCGGCTGGGGTGAAGACGCGACGGACACCGAAATTGTCGACGCCATTAAACTCCTGGCCCGCACAGAAGGAACCTGGACTGAGCCTGCGGGCGGCACCACCCTGGCGGCGACAATTAAGTTAATTAACAGCGGGCGGATTCCGCGGGATGAAAGCATCTGTGTGTGTATCACGGGCAATGGATTAAAGACCGTGGAAGTGGTGGTGGATCAGTTGGCGCTGCCTACCTCCATTGCTCCGAAACTTGATGCGTTTGATGCGCTGATGAGCACATTTCAGACGCAACCGACCCTAACATCGGCAAAGATTCCGGCAGGCGTGTAGCGAGCCACCGGCTTTATGCCGGTGGTAATAAGGAATGAAAAAATTATTAATCGCGGATAACACCGCACGGAATATGGAGAACATCATGGCAGTAAAAATCAGAATTCCCACGCCTCTGCGATCGGTCACGAATGGTGCGGATATGGTGGAGGTGCAGGCGGGCACGGTGGATGAGGCCTTGAAAAATATGTGCGGGCAATTCAGCGGCATGGAAAAGCGGCTGTATAAACAGCCGGGCGAGCTGAATCGCTTTGTGAATATCTATGTCAATGATGAAGACATCCGCTTTTTGAATAATCTGCAAACCCCTGTTAAGGATGGCGATGATATCAGTGTCGTACCCGCCATTGCCGGAGGATAAAGCATGGCAAAAACCAGCAAACGTGTGTGGCTGACGTTCAACGGTAAAGCGATGGTGGAAACGCCGGCGCTGTGGCGTATGGCGCGGCAGTTTTCCACTGTGAGTTTTGATATTCGGCAGGCCAGCGTGACTGCGGAAATCGGGATCATGGCAGTATTGTTTGAGGGTGAAAGCCGGGATGTAGTCGCCGCACTGACGTTTCTGCGGGAGCAGGGCGTGACGGTGGAACCGATTGAAGGCAGCGTAGTTGAAGGATAAATATGGCGTTATCAGATTTAGCACAGGAACTTGAAAAAGCGGATCCGTCGTTGGCGCGGTATAACCGGCAGATGCTTTGGGCACCTATTGGGGTAGAGGGGCAGAAGAAGCTGAAGGCGGCGCGGGTGCTGATGGTGGGTTGCGGGGCCTTGGGCACGGTGTTGGCCAACACGCTGTCACGGGCCGGCGTCGGGCATATAACCATTATTGACCGAGACTTTATTGAGTTGAACAATTTGCAGCGGCAGGTGCTTTTTGATCAGCAGGATATCAAAGATCAGTTGCCGAAATCAATTGCGGCACAGCGCAAAATCGCGGGCATCAATTCTGATGTGCAGGTGGAGGCCGTGGTGGCGGATGTGAATCATAATAATATTGAACAATACGCCAAAGATAAGCAACTGCTGCTGGACGGTACGGATAACTTTGAAACACGGTTTTTGATCAATGATGTTTCGATCAAACTCAATATCCCGTGGATTTATGGCGCGTGCATCAGCGCCATGGGCCTGGGCATGGTGATCCGTCCCGGTATTACCCCATGCCTGCGCTGCATTTTTGAAACTTCACCGCCGGCGGGAATGAACCCGACGTGTGATACGGCGGGCGTGCTGGGGCCGACGGTCAATGTGGTGGCAAGCTGGCAGGCCATGGAAGCCATGAAGTTGCTGACGGACAATACCGATGCGGTCAGCACGCGGCTTTTTAGCTTTGACCTGTGGGATAACCGGTTCCAGCAATTGAATGTTTCACGGGCACGGGAAATTGCTGATTGCCCGGCGTGCAAACATCACAACTATGAGTATTTGTCCGGGAAATTCGGTTCCAGTACTACGTCTTTATGCGGACGAAATGCGGTACAAATTTCTCAGCCCTCGGGCGGCAAAGTGGATTTTGACCGCATTGCGGAAAATTTGCGGGCGGTGGGCACACCGAGTTTTAACAAATTTATGCTTAAATGTGCTATTGGCGAAGGGCAGGGCGAGCGGCGGAAAGAATATGAACTGACGCTTTTTGCCGATGGCCGAGCTATTATTAAAGGCACGCACGAGGCCGCTGTGGCCAAGGCGATTTACGCCAAGTATATCGGCAGCTGAATCAGCGGACGAAACTTGGTCTTGAGGTACGTTTTTTCAGGAGTTCTTTTCATGCTCGAAGCTTTTATCGCCACCATCACGCACACGCGCAATGCCACGCTTAAATTGGTGGCTGATCTGAAAGATGATCAAATGACGTTGCAGCCGGCTCCCAAAACCAACCATCCGGCGTGGGTGCTGGGGCACCTGCTGATGGTGGAAGCAAATTTTCTGTCGCTGCTGGGCGGATCGGCTCCGGCCCTGGATCCAACCTGGAAAGATATTTACGGCGGGGGCAGCACCCCCAGTGCGGATAAAACCCTTTATAAGCCCAAACAGTTTTATCTGGATCATCTGGCGGCGATTCGCGCGCAGATTATTGAGCGGCTCAAAACCGTGAAGCCGGAACAACTCGCCCAGGAGCACCCCGATCCCGCCCGCCGCGAACGATTCCCCACCATCGGCCATACCATTTTTATGTACGGCACATGGCATGAGGGCTACCACGCCGGGCAGCTTTCCGCATGGCGTCGCGTGCAGGGACTGGCAGCGGTGTGATGCGGCGGCCGCGCGGTGCAAGCACGCGCGGCTAAAACGTGATGAAATGCCGCGTGAATTTAAACTCACGGCGGTTGCAGGAACGCTTGATATCAGGATCATTTTTTCGCCGCGTGTGCTTGCACCGCGCGGTGTGTCGAGAATGCTGCGGTCCAAATTGGAGAGTAAGCCCGTGATTATCGGCTGGCACGTTGTCGTCTGTGCGTATGGATTCTGGCTGCCAAATGATCCCCGCGGGTCGGGTTCCCATTATGTTGGTTCGGATGACCTCTTCCGTGTTGCCGGAAGAGCCACACCCGTTACCGGTGGTCGATCCAGAGCGTCTGATCCGCATGATGTCGCGGCGCGGCAGAACGCTAAAGCCCAGTTAGCCCGTGAACCTGTTAAATTCACCGGACTTCAGGCGCGGGCCATTGCCGCGGGGTTTGGATGGGCGGCAAAAGAAGGCGGTTATATGATTCATGCATGCAGTGTGATGCCCCGCCATGCCCATTTGGTTCTGGCCAGACACGCCCGCCCCGTGGGCCGAATCGTATCACACTTAAAAAGCCGAGCGACGCACCAACTGCACAGAGAAGGGCTGATCGCCAGCAATAACGTCCCGGAACGGGCGGCCCCTTCGATTTGGGCGCGTGGCCACTGGTGCGTATTTCTCAATGCGGAATTGGATATTGCCCGCGCGGTGCGTTATGTGGAAAATAACCCGATTAAAGACGGATTGCGACCACAAAGTTGGTCGTTTGTGGTACCGTTTAACGGACGCCGGGACATACCCCCGGCCTAATTTTAGCCGCGTGTGCTTGCACCGCGCGGAAACGCAGTAAGCGGTAGGCCAACCGAAGAACGCGCGGTGCAAGCACACGCGGCTAACAGTATGCGCGATGGAATTATTCTCAGAAATTGGATGCGAGGTCACCAACCCATGAAATCACAAAATGATGTTACCTATCTTGATAATGCGGCAACCAGTTGGCCTAAGCCGCCGGAAGTCGCCGCCGCCATGACGGATTTTCTTGCGCATGATGCCGCCAACCCGGGGCGGGCCGGCCATCGCATGGCTGTCGCGGCGGAAAAAATGCTTGATCGCGTGCGGAAACAATTAACCGAATTCATCGGCGGAACGGATATCCACCGGCTTATTTTCACCATGAATTGCACCGATGCGCTGAATATCGCATTCAAAAGCATTCTGCGATCGGGCGATCACGTCATTACCACCATGCTGGAACATAACAGCGTCAGCCGACCGTTGCAGAGCATGGCTGATGCCGGTTTTATTACGCTGACCCGCATCGGCTTTTCGCCGCAAACCGGCGTGATCGATCCTGAAGACGTCAAAAAAGCCATCACTTCCAAAACCCGCATGATCGCCATCACGCACGCCAGCAATGTGCTGGGCACCATTCAACCGGCGGCAGCGGTTGGAAAAATCGCACGCGAGCATGGCGTATTGTTTTTGCTGGATACCGCCCAGACTATTGGCACCGTTCCAATTAACATTGCGCATGAGCATGTAGATATGTTGGCATTTCCGGGGCATAAATCGCTTTTAGGCCCCACCGGCACAGGCGGATTATATCTGCATACCACCGTTAATATGGATGATTTGATACCTTTCCGTGAGGGTGGCACCGGCGGTGATTCGTCCACGGCAACGCAGCCGCGGCTCATGCCGTATCTGCTGGAAGGCGGCACGCCCAACACCGTGGGTATCGCGGGCCTGGAGGCGGCGACTGGATTTGTTATTAAGCATGATCCCGCTAAGACACTGGCGCATGAACAGTCGCTGGTGCAGCAATTTATCGATGGCGTGGCGGATATTGCTGCGCTGAATATATATGGCCCCACCGGTCCCCATGCCGCTGCGCACCGTGTGGGCACGGTATGCTTTAACGTGGAAGGCTTTAGCCCGCAGGAACTTGGCGGCATTCTGGATGAATCCTTTACCATCGCCGTCCGCCCGGGTTTACATTGCGCCCCCTACGCCCATCGCATGCTGAATTCATTTCCTGACGGTACCGTGCGCGTAAGCCCGGGACATTTCAATACCGCAGCAGATATTGATCTGCTGATTCAAGCCCTGCACGAAATCACGGCGTAGCACCAGGCCAGTGACGCTATAATCAGTTACTTGAAAATCGGAGGGGTTGGGTTGGGCCGGCAGGAGCCGGTTGATTTGCCGGTGAATGGTGAATAATACTGTCAGGTTACAAGATGACGGAAAGTACGACCTGTGAAAATTGCGGCAGCGCGCTGGCAGAGTCCGAGACGCCGCATGTATGGGAACAGCATGTGGTTTGCCGCACATGCTGGCAGCGACTTTCCGGCACTCCCGCCGCCATGCCGCTGAGTTCCGAGGCTCGGTTAAAAAATACGGAATTGTACTGGCTCGGCCGCCCTGTCCTTACGATTGCCGTGGCGCTCGTTATCCTCGTCGGCATTATTACGGCATTTGTTGTGGCAGACAGCCAGGTATCTTTTATGCCTGCCGGCACATCCATGCACAGGCCGAATGTAATCTTAAAAGGACCGCACGGGGTTGGGGCACGCGTGGGGGCAAAACACCGCCTTGCACCTCTTCCTATCGGCATCGGCGCTATATCAAAGATGTCCGCCCGAAATCCCAAAAAATCCGCCCCATCACCAAAACCGGCGGCTCATCCGCGAGTTGTACCGCATCCGCATGTCGCATTAACTCTGCCGCGCCCCTTAAGCTTGATGGCCGCTGATCCAGCAATTGATATCAACCGCACGACAAGCCGAAAGGTGCTTCGGGCTATTATCCGGGGCGTAAACTTTCTTCTGACACGGGAGAAGGGAAAACAGTACTGGAATGTCGGCTTGGATTGGGCCGATGCCCCGGAGCACGGCGGTGAAACGGCTCTGGTCCTGGAGGCGCTTATTGATGTGGATCAAAGTCTGCATCCGCCGCAACTGTATAGCTTTTCGCCGCGTATGCATCAGGCCTTGAACTATCTGGCAACCCTGAGTACCAGGGCCACCTATTCCGCGTCTTTTCAAGCCCAGGCGTTAACATTGCTGCCTAATGTAAAACGGAAAAAATACATGGCGGCCCTGCTGCGCGACCGCCGATATTTGTTTCGCGCCATGATTCCCGGTGGAGATTTTTCCTATACCTGGCAGCGGCAGGCCGGCTTTCCCTGGGATAATTCCAATACGCAATATGGCGTACTGGGCCTGTGGGCATGCGCCCACGCGGGGTTGAAGGTCCATAACACCCAGTGGAGATTACTGGCCGGGCATTGGCGCAATACGCAACATATAGATGGCTCATGGGGATACCTCAACGACCGGCTGCACCCCCAAAGTTTTACGCCAGCCGGGGTTGCCAGTCTGTTTATTTCCGATGAGTTTATCAATGCCGCTGATCTGAATATTCATCCCCATCCGGATGTCAATATTGTGCGTGCCTTGCGCTGGCTGAACACGCATTTTGACCCCGCCACGAGCAATCAGTATGTCATGTATGGCTACGAGCGTGTGGGCCTCGCCGGCGGCATAAAATATTTCGGCCAACACAACTGGTACCGAGATTATGTTCGCACCCTGTTGAATGCGCAGAGGGCCAATGGCAGTTGGCCCGCCAATTTTCAAGCTCCGGAGCATGGCAACCGCGTCATTGGCACCGCCTATGCTCTGCTGATCCTCGACCGGGGCTTAAATCCCGTGTTCATCAATAAGTTGCAATATTCCCCCCATTTTTACGGCCAATGGAACGCCCGCCAGCGCGATGCCGCCAATATCACATCCTATCTTTCCCATGAAATGGAAACTCCGCTGAACTGGCAGGTGGTCACAACAGCTTCGCCAGTGAGTCAGTGGCTGGATTCGCCGATTTTGCTGATCACCGGTCACAAAAATCCGCATTTTACGCCCGCAGTTCTTAATAAATTAAAACGCTATATTAACGCCGGAGGAATGGTGGTCTGCTCCTGTGATGGCAATTCCAAACGATTCCGTCGGGCGATGGTGCAGGCCGGACAGTCATGCGTCAATCATTCCTTCGCATTCCATTCCGTTGCGGCCGGCAGTTCGCTGATGACCATGCAGCCATGGTTTCATATTGGAACTCCCCTGCTGGCGCTATCGAATGGTGTGCGGTATTTATGGATCATCAGCCCTTCCGATATGGCCGGCGTCTGGCAAAGCCGGTTGCACACTCATAAGCAATACTGGGAATTGCCACTGAATTTTTATCTGTATGCCACGGGAAAAGGGTATCTGGCGAATCGACTTCACAGCCTGACTGTGCCAACGCCAAATCAGCTGCCGGTGCGAAAACTGGCCGTGGGATTGCTGGCTTTCCATGGCAATTGGAATCCGGAACCCGGTGCGTGGCCTCGATTGGCCGCGCTGGTTGCCGCGTATGACCGGACCGCAGTCTCCTTGCATCGTATTTCCATGGCACAACTTAACGCCACTTCGGCCGACCAATTTCCGCTGCTTCACCTCACAGGTGTCGGCGGCATATCTTTTTCCCCCTCGGATATCAAAGCCTTACGCGCGTATCTCAACGGTGGCGGAATACTTTTTGCTGACAGCACAGGCGGCAAGACCGCATTCACCAATTCCTGCGCCCTGCTGATTCAATCGCTTTACCCCGACAGAAAGCTTCAGGATATTCCATCGCATAGTACGCTGTTTACCGGAATGATTCCCGGCGGTATCAACGCCCGTAAGGTGGCCTACCGACAATATGGTACGAATGTCAATCGGCCCCGCACCACGCCCCAATTATTCGGCATTCGCCTCAATCACCGCTGGGCGGTGGTATTTTCCTCAAAGGATATAACCTCGGGCCTGCTGGGAACCAGCACCTGGGGCATTCGCGGTTACATGCCAAAATCCGCACAATCGCTGGCGTGTAATGTTCTTATGTATGCGATTGCGCATCGCATTGCCGCGCCGGCGTCGCGGCCAAACCAGTGATGTCGAATCTGTAAAACGTCGTCATTGGCTGGCCAAGTTCCGCTTTGCACGTCATACTGTCGGAGAAAAAAAGGAATCGATTTGATGAGCATGTCTCCCGCCAGCGCACCGCAATTACCGCCGTTACCCGCGGACTTTGATGTCGCGGTTGAGTTTCCCATTACCCGCCGGTGGACTTTTTTTAATCATGCCGGCGTGGCTCCCATTTCAGGCCGGGCCGCAGCGGAAATTGAACGTTTTGCGCGTGAAGCACGCGATGATTCCTATCTTACGGGGCGCTGGTACCAGAAAATTGAACTGGTGCGCAAATTGGCCGCCGAATTCATCGGTGCCCTGCCGGAGGAAATAGCATTTGTAAAAAATACCAGCGAGGGAATTGCCTTTGTCGCTAACGGCCTGGACTGGAAAGCCGGCGATGAAATTATTTCAACCTCTGTGGAATATCCATCCAATGTATATCCATGGATGGATGTTGCACAACGCTGCGGAGCCAGACACATCATGCTGCCGGAGGTGGACGCCCGCGTGGATATTCAAAGCATATTTAATGCGGTAACGCCCCGCACCCGCATGATTGCGCTGTCACACGTTGAATACGCCAGCGGATTCCGCCATGATATTGCCGCCATTGGCCGGTTTTGCCGAACCCGGGGAATTCTGCTGTGTGTGGACGGCATACAGGCCTGCGGCGTGTTGCCGGTGGATGTGCGGGCAATGAACATTGATTTTCTTTCTGCGGATGGACACAAATGGCTGCTAGGCCCGGAGGGAGCCGGCATTTTTTACTGTCGCAAAGACCTGCTGACATCCTTGCGGCCCGAAGTCGGATGGATGAACGTGATTCATGCCAGCGATTACGGCATCTATGATTTTACCCTTCGTGCCGATGCCCGAAGATTTGAATGCGGATCGCACAACATTCCCGGCATCCTGGCGCTGGGGGCTTCCATGCAGTTGCTTGCCGATATGGGCTGGGACATTGTAACGGGGCGTGTCCTGGGTTTAACCACGCAACTTTGCTCCGGCCTGGCACAAAAATCTTACACCCTTATTTCCAGCCGGCGGGATCATGAAACCAGCGGCATCGTAAGTTTCAAAAGTCGCGACCACAATCATGCCGAGATTATCAGCAATCTGGAAAAGCAGAAAATCATCATTGTCGAACGCGAGGGACGGTTGCGCGTCTCACCGCATTTTTATCAAAGTTCCGAGGATATAGACCGGCTGTTAGATGCTCTGCCGGATGACGCGGCTGCATCTCGCGCATAGCCCGCCCCGGAGCGTGGCCATATTTCCGGATGGGGCTGCGCTAACGGTAAATCAACGGACGATCACACTATTCTATGCTGGTACTGCAGGTGGCCGGTGACGTGCGTTCCACCACCGGCAAAGCCGGCGGCTATGTGACGTTTCCCTGCACGGGCGGGTGGATCGGAGATATTGCCGCAGTTCCCGGGCACGTACCGCGCTGAATTTACATATTCCACAGTTCATCCGATACTATAATTTGAAATTCGGTTATCCGGTTAAGGAATTTTTGCATGATTGTTGCAGATTTAAGTCAGATTGAAGGCCGGCGGTATCCGGCAAGGCGCAAGACCCAGAATGTTGTCGGTGGTGCTTCGCCCATTGGGGCGACCCATTTCGCTATGGGGTTTGTCACACTTGATGCGGACGGCGGCCAGGTACCGTGGCATAATCAGCAGCAGGAAGAAGTCTATTTTGTGCTGGAAGGGGAAGCGGAAATGTGTCTGGGTGCAGAAAAGAGAATCTTGCGCAGCGGGCAGGCCGCGTACATTCCCAGCGGTGTATTTCATCAGATTACCAACATCGGTTCGACTGCGATGAAAATGATTTACTGCTACGGCCCCGCCGGCGATGTTGCGCATTGGCGGCAGGAACTTGACGGCACCTTGCCTCGAGCCGGCATCGAAGCCCCCCCGCTGCCTGCCGGTGCCCGACCACAATGCACCGATAAACCGACGTGAAATCGCGGCGCTTCGTAAAGGATTGGGATGCGTTTACTTATTGCCACAACCAATCGGGGCAAGGCACGGGAAATTAACGCTGAGCTGCTGGCCGAGGGTGTACGCGACCTGGAATTGCTCACGCTCCAGGATTTCCCCGGTATTCCGGACGTTGTGGAAGACCAGCCAACGTTTGGCGGCAACGCTATGAAAAAAGCCCGCCATTACGCGGCGCACAGCAACGTGCTTAGCTTAGCGGATGATTCCGGACTTTGCGTCGATGCGCTAGGCGGCGCACCGGGAATTTACAGCGCCCGCTATGCCGGGGAACCGTGTGATGACGCCGCGAATAATCGCAAACTGCTGGCGGCGTTGAAAGATGTTCCACCGGAAAAACGCCATGCGCAATTTATCTGTGCTTTGGCGCTGGCTCTGCCCGATAAGCCGCTGGTGGTGCTGTCGGATTACGTCGCCGGCGGCATCGGGTATATCCCACGCGGGGACAATGGCTTCGGCTATGATCCGCTGTTTGTTCTTCCGGAACTCGGGCTTACAACTGCGGAATTATCCATGGAGCAGAAATCGCAGATCAGCCACCGGGGGAAAGCCGTGCGGCGACTGGCCCAGTGGCTGTTGGAAAATCCGATCTTCGCGCCTTGACATCTTGGTTTAGCAGCCTACTATTTGCATTGAGAAATGCGGACGATGAAAACGCTTATTGCCATTCCGGTCTTTAACGAACAGCGCTACCTGCGTAAGGTGCTGGGGGAAATCAGTCTGCACACAACTGCGGATGTACTGGTCATTGATGATGGCTCCACGGACGCCACGCCGGAAATTCTCCGTTCAATGTCCGATATTTCCGTCTTGCACCATCGCCGGAATATGGGGTATGGACAAAGTTTGATTGATGCCTTTGATTATTCATCCCAGCATGGTTACGACTGGGTTATAACAATGGATTGCGATGAACAGCATGAGCCGGCGGCGCTGCCGGAATTTATCGCCGCCGCGCAAGCGGATGATGCCGATATTATCAGCGGGTCACGCTACCTGCTTACCAAATCGCGGAAAGATGAACCACCCATGGATCGGCGGTTGATCAATCATCTGATCACAGAAGTCATTAATCGCAATCTGAATCTGAATCTCACGGACAGCTTCTGCGGCTTTAAGGCCCACCGCGTTTCCGCAATGGAAAAACTGGAACTTTGTGAAACCGGGTATGCCTTCCCCCTGGAATTCTGGGTGCGTGCGGCACAAGCTTCGCTGCGTGTTTCTGAATTGCCCATCCGCCTGATTTACAACGATCCCAATCGGCACTTCGGCGGCCGGCTGGATAATCCCAATCACCGACTGCGACATTATCTCAACGTCTTCTTCCGTACCTTGCATTCCAGCGAATGCCGACAAACACTGGCGGCGGGATAAGATTGACGTTCCATTTAACGGCGAACGATTTGAATTATTCATTGCCGGCGCGTATGTTTCCATAAGAGGAATCAAGATATCGCATGGAAACGCCCGCTGAATTACGCCCTTTTTCGTCCGCGCCGGCAACCCTTGCTCCCAATCCGGCGGCCATCATCGTGCCACGCCGGCATCATGACATTCTTATTGAGCCACCCGCCAGACAACTCGCGGATTTTCTGGCAACCTCTGCAACATTCCACACCCGCGGTGCCGCTGCTTCTGATTCGGAAATCGCTTCCCTTGCACGCCTGGCGCGACAGGAACTGATGCGGGCGATGGTTTGGTTTGCACAGGAGACCGGCTTTCCGGTGCCCCCCGCGGATTCGCAGAACAAGCCATGGGTTATCACCGGGCATCAGGTGGAGTTTTATCATCCCGGCGTCTGGAGCAAGGTCATTTTGGCGCATGCGCTGGCAGCCCGGAGCGGAGGATTGGCCATTGACTTACTGGTGGATCATGACACCGTCGATCATCTGGGATTCGCCGTGCCGCATTGGAACGGCCCCCGCCTGGAAAAAAAGACGGTAACATGGGCTGAGGCGTCTGCCCTGCCGGCTGAATTCCTATCCGCACCGCAAGGCGAACAAAAGACGCAGTGGCTGCACACGCTTGAGCAATTTCCCCTGATCCAAACCGACGCGATGGGGGATTTTACGCATGTTCTGCGGCAGGATTCTGATTCACATTACGTGCGTTGGATGAGCCGCTCCCGGAGAACTTTTGAAAACTCTTTCGGCATAGACGTGCAGCATGTGCCATGCAGTTACTTATGTTCCGGCGTGGCGTGGCACGGCTTTGCGCTGCTGTGGCTGCGCCAGTCTCGCAACTGGTGTAATATTTATAATACCGCGCTGGATCAATACCGCGCTGAAAATCGCATCGTCAATCCCGGCCGCCCCATGCCCAACCTTGCTGTTACCACAAACGAACTTGAACTCCCCTTCTGGATTTATGGCAACGACCAACCACGCCAGCGGCTGGTACTGCAACAGAACAACGGCTTGTATTTGCAGCTTGAATCTCGGCGTATTGACGTTGCGGATTTGATGGATGGCCCATTACCGGCTGGCGGTAAACTTTTGTGTCAGCGGTTGGCGGAGGCAGGCTTAAATCTCCGGCCCCGGGCGCTGACGCTGACGATGTTTGTGCGATTATTGCTTTCCGATGTCTTTATTCATGGAATCGGCGGAGCGTTATATGACCAAATGACGGATCGGATAATGGATCAGCTTTTCGGCGTCCGTCCCGCTTATGGCTGTGCCTCCGCAGGTTGGCTGCTTCCTCTGGCACAGGAGATGGATGTGCAGCAAGCCGACATTCCGCAATTAAAATGGCAGCGCCATCATGTGAGATCGAATCCAGAACTTCTGGTACCGCTGGCGGCTCTTACCGACAAAGCCTTGGGCGCGGTCCATCAGCGACGTGATCTTATTTCCGCTGTTGCGCGATCATTGGGTGAAGACCGACAAAACCACCGCCGGCGCGGTGAACATTGGTTGCAGCGCCGCGCCAAGTTCCAGGATCTTCAAGAAATCAATGCGCAGTTGCTGGCGATGTTTCAGCCGCAGGTTGACGCCTTGGACCAGCACATGCGCGAGGCGGAAGTAATACAGAGCAATGTGGCGGTGGCTTCCTGGCGCGAATATTTTATTGCTCTGCACCCGCGGGCATCGTTGCAGGAACTTATTGCGGAAATTCAGTCACGGGTTCAAGCTTAGGTCGCTTGGGAACCCACAGCTTAATTCATTTATGCCGGTTCGGGGGGCGGTGCGATGCGTGCGTCCGTTGCGGCTTCTGCCCTGCCGGTTGCGGCGATGGGGCGCTTGGCCGGGACGGCGGTTTCACGGTTGTACGCTTGAACAATGTTCTGTACCAGTCGATGTCGCACAATATCGGATCGGCCCAGCTCAATAAATGCTACACCCTTGACTCCGGAAAGTTTACGATGCGCATCGACTAAGCCGCTGATCTGTCCCGGCTCTAAATCCACCTGTGTTGGGTCGCCGGTGACCACCATTTTGCTGCCTTCGCCCAGGCGCGTGAGGAACATGAGCATTTGGGCGGGCGTGGTATTTTGCGCTTCATCCAACAGGACGATGCTTTCATTAAGCGTGCGGCCGCGCATGTAGGCCAGCGGAGCCAGTTCAATCATGTCATTGGCCATGAATCGCCGAATCTGCTCATAAGGCATCATATCGTGCAGAGCATCCAGCAGAGGTCGCAAATACGGATTGACTTTGGCCTGAATATCACCGGGCAGGAAACCCAGCTTTTCACCGGCCTCCACTGCGGGCCGTACCAGCACCAGCCGACGCACTTTATTTTGCCGCAACATGCTCACCGCCAGCGCCACCGCCAGAAAAGTTTTTCCCGTGCCCGCCGGCCCGGCACAAAAGACCAGATCATGTTCAAGCATGGCGTTGACATAATGCCGCTGACCCGCCGTGCGCGGTTCAATCGCTCGGCCACTGACCGTGACATCCAAAAGCGGCGGATGCTGCGCGTGCGTTTCCGGTGCCGCAAGGCGAATTGCGGACGCAATATGTTCCTGATTCAAAGACCGGTGCTCCCTAAGCAATCGTCGCATCTGATGCAATGTTGCCACGCAGTGTTCCACCGCAGCCGGCTCACCGCTGATTTTAAGTTGGTCATCGCGCGCCACCAGCGTGACACCCAGCACTTCGCGCAGCGTTTTCAAATTCCGATCCGCCGTACCATACAACCCCATCCGCTGCTGGGCATCAATTTGAACCGTAACAATCATGTGGCCTACCTTAGGGACAGTTAGATAATTAACTGCCAGAAAAAGCAATAAAGAATCTTGCCGCCGAAACTATTCTGTTCCCATGCTACGCTGCGATTTCGCCGCGTTGCACAGATGCCGCAAGAAACTCTCGATCAGGATCAACGCAGGAGACTCGGAAGCCCACATACCAGTTTTTGCGCTATCGCCGAGCGTCAACTCCGGGCTTTCACCAATGGCGATCAGCGCGTGCACCAAGGCCTTGGCCCGCCAGTTAGGGCTTCTATCCACTCGCTTCGCGCAGTTCAGAAAATCCTGCGCGCAGTCCAAGTCCCGTGAATTGCCATAGGCACGGAGGCAGGCATTTTCCAGACAACCGGGATTGCCGTTATCCGGAAAAAGGTGGAATCCGCAGGCCGGATCGCCCGGTCGGACCTCCCCTGCAAGTTTCGAAGCTTTAATCCCAGCGTTCTGAAACGCTCCGCAAACTGAAGAGATCGCGCTTTCCACGTTATCTTCCGCATCGCGCATCACTCCAATCGCTTTTATACATTCCTTGAAACGGGGTGCTTTAACCAGCGTCTCCATCTGCAGTTTTAACTCACTGACGGACCCAAAATCATATAGGTGTATGCCGGCAAATTCCTTTTTGGATAGAAACGGTGAAAGTACAAAATAGAACGCATCAGCTCCCTCGACCAAAAGGAGAACGGGTTTGTCGGCAGCAGGTGCAAATCCAGGTTTGCGGGAGGGACTCATCAGCGAACCTCTATTCCGTTTCGACTGGCGATCTGCGCATGGATGAAATCGTAATTTTCCGAACTGACGCTGCCGTCCTTCCCTCGATCTATCCGAATAAGCCTCAGGCTTTCCGGAGATTCCGCGAGGGCCGCCACCGCAGCATGCAGCATTTCCTCATTATGGGTACTGCAACAAATTTGAATACCGCGATTCTGGCATATTTGGAAAATGGCCCGCCAGAGATTTTCCATGGCGTTGTGGTGCAGACCGGCGTCGATATCATCAACGATGATGAGTTTTGGACCGTTTGTAACCAAGCCTGTTGCGATCAAGCAGGCTCGGCAAAACCCGTCGCCAAGCAGGGATATGGACAAGCGTTTTGGCCCACCGACGTCGGCAAGGAGAATAGTTTGACCGCCCAGAAAACCGACCTGAATGGATTTGCACCGCGGCTCGATTGCCCGAATCACTTGAAGAAACGGTTGTTCCTCTCCGGCTTCAGTAATCCTGGTAATTGCTTCCGCTGTTTCCAGTACGCTGCTTGCTCGCCGACCCTGGATGTAAAACACACCCAGTGCCCGGGGTACGTTCTGAACTACCCCTTGTAAACCAACTGGAACCAATGTCGCACTCGCCATGGCCGAAGTTCCTTCTTCGTCAGTAAAATGGTAACTGACTCCGGCGATTTTATTTCCGTCAGCGAAAGGAAGTTCGGCTGATCGACGAAAAGTAGCGGCCGCGCCTTCGATCTCCTGCATTGTGCCTGTCACCGATTTCGTGTTAAATTCCGGCTCGTTAAGGCGGGAGATATCCGATTGCTGCCCCGTAATCGACAGCCGCTGGATCCCCTTCTCGGTAGCAGCTGACAACTTTATCTCGATCCCGGAATTAAGCTCACGGAAAAACGAGCGCAGCGGATAATCAACCTGGATATTCATCGGCCCCATTTCGCGCCATGCAGCCAAATTGGAAAGCAGGTGAGGATTGCCCGGTGAGCCAAGAACGGCCAATGCCTCAAGCACGCTGGTCTTGCCCGATCCGTTGCTTCCCACGAAGATATTAATGGTACTGAAGTCAGTGATTTCAAGACGTTTTAACCCCCGGAAGTTTTCTATTTTGATCGACTTCAGCATCATGGTGCTCCTGTGGGTACTACTCTTCACATTGGATCAACCGTCAGCAACTTCTGACAGGGACACACGCTTCGCTAAATCAATTATAACCGAACGTCCCCCGGTGCGCCTGACCACAATATTGATTGCAGTATTCCCGCATGATGTAGCATACTGTCGCAGGCGTACGCCTGTCACTCAAAGCCACGATGCGACAGGAAATCAATACGCCCATGCAGGACCTGTTACCCGAAAGCGACACATTTTACGCCGCTAAAGTGGCGGGTTGGCCAACAGGTTTCGTAGAACATTTAACAGCGTTTGGCCTTCAAAATAATTGGGGGGCAGCCGCAGGTGAATGGCTTTCTGATCGACCGGACGCAGCGATCCCGGCGACTTGCTTAATAGCGGTCCCAGCTTGGAGATATCCTGCATGGCAAAGACCAGATCCGGCGGTTGGCTCATCAGGTTGGTGATCGTCCATGCGGCGGCCAGCACGCGTAATTCGGTAAGTTGGAAAAGTGTTTCCGCGGCTTTGGGCAATGGGCCGAAGGCGTCGATGATGTCTTTTCGCAACGCTTCAATAATCTCCATCGAGTGGCACCGTGACAATCGGCGGTAGAGTTCCATACGCTGCTTTTCCGCCATGATATACGTGCGCGGAAAACTTCCGGAAATACCGATGTCAATGTTGACCTCCGGTGGCCGGTCAATGGGTTGATTTTTCACCCGTTTGACCGCTTCTTCCAGCAACTGGCAATAGAGTTCATACCCTACGGCGGCAATATGGCCAGACTGCTCATCACCCAGCAGATTGCCCGCGCCGCGAATTTCCAGATCGCGCAAGGCGATTTTGAACCCCGCACCCAGTGAGGCGTATTCCTCCATCGCTTTGAGCCGCTTAGCCGCCGATTCGCTTAACGCTTTATTTTCGCTGATTACCAGGTAACAATAGGCGCGGTGTCGCGAGCGGCCCACGCGGCCCCGCAACTGGTGCAGATCGCTTAATCCAAAATTTTCCGCCTCATGAATGAAAATGGTATTGGCGGTGGGAATGTCCAGTCCGCTTTCAATAATGGTTGTGGAAACCAGAATATCCGCTTCCCGCTTTACAAACGTGTGCATGACCTGTTCAAGTTCATGGTCCGGCATTTGGCCATGCCCAATGACGATCCGGGCATTGGGTACCAGCCGCCGTATTTTGTCCGCCACAGATTCAATGTTCCATACGCGGTTATGCACAAAATAAATCTGCCCGTCGCGTGCCAGCTCGCGCTCCAGCGCCTGTTTGATTCTGGCGCTTTCCCATCCCATTACCTCCGTCACGACGCTGCGCCGATCACGCGGCGGTGTGGAGAGATTAGAAATATCCCGTATGCCCAGCAGGCTCATGTGCAAGGTGCGGGGAATGGGTGTCGCGGTCATGGTCAGGACGTCCACGGTCAGCCGCAATTTTTTCAAGCGTTCTTTATTTTCCACCCCGAAGCGCTGCTCTTCATCAATAACCACCAGCCCAAGGTCGGCGAACTGTACATCTTTGCTGATCAACCGATGCGTGCCGATAAGAACATCCACCTTGCCTTTGCGTGTGCGATCCAGAATGTCATGAATCTGGCTGTTGGTTTTAAAACGCGATACGCTTTCAACAATAAAGGGATACCCCGCCATACGCTGACGAAAAGTCTCTTCATGCTGTTCCACCAGCACGGTGGTGGGAGCCAGCACGGCAACCTGTTTGCCGCCCTCACAGACTTTAAACGCGCTGCGGATCGCCAACTCCGTTTTGCCGTAGCCCACGTCCCCGCATAACAGGCGATCCATGGGCCGTTTTTTTTGCAAATCTTCCTTGATTTCCGCGATGCAGCGCAACTGATCTTCCGTGGCTTGAAACGCGAATGAATTTTCAAATTCCTTCATATCGGTGGTGTCCGCACCGTAGGCAAAGCCCGGAAATTCCTCCCTGGCCGCCTGCACTTCCAGCATGTCGGCCGCCATTTTCTCAACCGCTTCCGAAGCCTTTTCCTTTTGTTTATTCCAGCTTGTGCCGCCTAATACAGACAGTGGCGGCCGGCCTTGTGCGCCGCCGACATATTTCTGCACCAGATGAATCTGCGTGATCGGTACATGCAGCACCGCCTCGCGGGCAAATACCAGCGTCATGTATTCCGCTTGCCGACCATCGCGCGCCAACGTGGTCATGGCGGTAAACTGCGCAATGCCATGATTCACATGCACCACATAATCACCTGCCTGCAAATCAAGAAAGTGATCAATCGGCCGGGCACCCTGAATGGCCCGCAGGCGTCGCCGCTGATGATAGCGATGAAACAATTCATGGTGTGCCACCATAATCAGCCAGTGCTGCTGATCGGTGGGTGTATGATCCGCACCGGTCTTTTTTTCCGTTACACCGGTAAGCTGCCAGCGAAAGCCCACCGCCAGATCACCTACGGGAATGGAAATTTTATCCAGCACTTCCGGATGTTTGACATGGATCAGATCGGTTAATCGCGTGCGCTCGGAAGGATTCTGGCACACGACAAACACCTGATTATCCGCAGCCAGGGCTGCCAATTCAGCCAGTGCCGCATCTGGTTCGGTATCAAATTGTTCCACCGAGCGACACGGCAGATCAATGGTGGTGCGATCATCACGACCAAACTGCCTTATTTGCGCCCACGCAAAATTCTGCGCCAGACGAAAAATCGCCTCCGCCGGATAAATGCCCCGGCCATCCGGCAGACGATCCATGTAACTGCGGCCCTGCTCCTGGATTTCCTGCGGCTCAATCAGCCAGATAACCGTTTCCTCCGGCAACGCCGAAATAAAATTGACCGTCTGGTCTTTCGGCCAGGTGGCCTGCTTTTCCAAAGCGCTTATACGCAGAAGCTCGATCGGATCCGTCGGCCCCAGCGTTTCAGGATCAAAACTGTGAATACGTTCAATTTGATCGCCGAAAAAATCAAGGCGGGCCGGTTGCTGACGCCCGGCGGCCCAGACATCCAGAATATCGCCGCGCACGGAAAAATCGCCCGGATTTTCAACAGCTTCCAAGCGGGAATATCCATTTCCCGATAGCCATTGAACCAGCCCATCGCGATCCATTTTTCCGCCCGGCACCAGGGAAATCAGTTGCTTGGCCAGCAGGTCAGGATTGGGGCATGGCTGCATTAACGCCTGAATGGGCGCAACGTAAAAATCCGCAGTTTTCCCTGAGCCAAGATCCGCCAGCAGAGCCAGGCGTTCCGCGATCAGTTCATGGGAAATGCTGGATTCACCGGGCAGCACTTCGAATGCCGGAAAGAGACGCGCCGTGCAACCCGGTCGGAAAAATTCCAGTTGATCAATCGCATCATCGGCATCATCCAGGTGCGCTGTGACAATCAGCACACTGCGTTGCATGTGCGCCTGTATCGCAGCCGCGGCCGCCAAAGCGCAGGACCCCCATTGCCCCGTAGCACCGACGTAGCGGTTGCGGGACAGTTCATCAACCATACGCGCAATAACCGGCGATTCCGCCATACCGCGCAGGATGTCGGAAAGGACAGACTTGTCCATTACCCACCATCATCTTCCATCATTGCCAGCAGCCGATCCAACGCATCCTCAACAAACTCCGGGGATGCTTTGCCGGCATAGGCGGCGGATCGTGCCCGCCAGTCGATCTGGCGAACCGCATCACAAAACAGGATTCCCGCTCCGCTGGGATTATTACATGTCGGAGGGATAAATCCGGACGGAATCACTTTCGTATTTCCATAACGCGGATGCGATTCGGGTTTGAATTTGCTTGTGCCGATTAACGCGATTGCCATTCCGGTTTTTTTCTGATAAGCCAGCGGGCTAAGGACCAGTGCGAAATGTGCGCCGGCGGTCTCATGTCCGGCCGACGGGGAAGCCCGGAAGTGGATGAAGTCACCGCGTTTTGGAAAATAGGTGTTATGCCTCACAGAATTTCCCTGCCCACCGGCGGAAAATCCAGTTGTTGTGGCAGCTTGGTATAATTTTGCAGCACATCTTTGAGCTTGTGCCGGCTGCGGTGTCGCGGCTGAGCATCCACGACCTGAAGCCCATCAATGCGAACCGTAGTACCGTCCACAATCGTGTGGGCTACGGTAAATGATTTGGGCAGCCGCAGCCCCAGACTGTTGCCCCACCGCCGAACTTTTACCACCATTGGCATTGGAAAAACCCCTTTAGCTATACAAAATGATACATAGCCCGGCCCCGCAAAGTCAAGTCGTGCGTCACGTCGGAGCTAAGACGTTTGACTACTGGTAGCGGCCGTATCATCGGGAGCTTTAGCGGCGGTTGTGGAGGTGTGCTGCCGCAGGTAGTTGCTGAAGCTTTGTGAAAGCGTCACGAAATCCGAGGGGATCATCAGAACTGTCGTGCTGTTATTCTCTGCGCCCACTTCCGTTACCATCTGCATACGTCGCAGTTCGATGGCAACCGGATTATTGGCCATCTGCTGGGCAGCGTCGCTTAGCTTTTTTGAAGCCTCCAGTTCCGCCTCCGCCTTGATAATACGGGCACGCTTTTCACGTATCGCCTCGGCCTGCATGGCCATGACCTGCTGCATGGCTTCAGGCAATTCAACATCTTTCATTTCAAAGCGTTCAACGGTGATTCCCCATGGTACCGTTGAACTAATCATATTTTCACGCAACAGGCCGTTGATCTTGTCCCGCTCCTGCAACACTTCATCAAGGTCGTGGCGACCGATGATATTTCTCAGGCTTGTCAATGCCAATTGATAGACGGCGGACGATGCGTCAGTGACCTCAATAACCGCCTTCGACGATTCGGTAATCCGGTACCAAAGCACAGCGTTGACGCGAATGGTTACGCTGTCGCGCGTAATGGTCTGCTGCTGTTCAGCGGAAACCGTGCGTGTACGGGTGTCAATCGTGACGGATCGGTCAATGCCCAGCGGCAAAATCCAATACAGCCCGGGCCCACGCAAGCCAATGTACCGGCCCAGACGAAACACAACACCGCGCTGGTATTCCTGGGCAATTCGGACCCCGGTCAGCAGAATCAGGGCGATAAATGCGATAATGATTAGCAGTATCATAAGGCCTCATATATAACATACTGGGCATCATACCAGCCGGATTCATCTATTAATTGCGATTGCAAGACTAAGCCCAAAGTCAGCCGCCGTCAATTCCAGAATGGGCGTTCCTAAGAAAGCTTCACTGAGAGAGCTTCACAGATGGCGTTGAGCTTAAAAAAGGCGATTTACGATAGAAATGGAACTCCATTGCGCCAAGCGTTATTATTAGCGGACAATATCGGCGGAGTATATGCGATGCGTGGCTGTTCAACGATGTGCCTCTGATGCAGTACCTCCATCGGCGGAGAACACCCGCGACGGCCTGCAGCATCGAAAGGAAAGGCGGTGGCATGAAAGTTGGCGAATCCGATTATCGGAAGGGCGCGAAACAGCGACTGGCGGAAGCGGGAGTTTTATTGCGCGCCGGGAATTCTTCCGGAAGCGTTTATTTGGCGGGACGCGCGGTCGAGGGAATGCTCCGCGCGTTGATCTGGCGGCAGGACTCGGGGTACGCGACCGGGAAAACTCCCTTGGACACCGGCCACGACCTGCGCGAACTGCTGAAGTTGGCGGAAAACCTTGGAATCATGGCTGCTTATTCCGACCGCCGCTTGTTAAAAGACGATGTTCAGATGATTGCGCGACTCTGGTTGAACAACACGCGGTTTATTCCCGATAGGAAGTTGCATGGTCATTGGTACAATATAGGCGAGTTGAATAACCGGCGGAAGTTGGAGCGGGCTTCAAGTGAATTTTACGATGCTTGCTCGGCAGTTATTAAAGGATGCGAGGTTATATGCAACGATCTATGAAGCTTACAAAAAAAAGCTGGAGAATATCCTGACCGAGCGGCTCGCACTGGATGAGCCGGAGTATCATTTGCAGGAAGTCGGAGGACGCTTGGTAGGCAACATTATCCCCCATCGTTCCGGAGGAAAAAAGACCACGTCCGACAAGAAGCAATCTGGCAGGCCTTGGAGGATGAGCTTGGATCGCAGGGCGTCCGGAAAGTGGGCATGCTGCTTGCTTACTCGCCGGAGGAATGGGACCCTGAACTTATCACGAAATCGCCAAAACGGACCAGAAAATAAGCTCATGCCCAATCCTCCATCGGTCGCGCCCAAATTAAGGATGCCTCGAGCACCGTGGTGATAACCCGGTGGTTGGTTGGCGGCAGGAGATCAACCACCGGATTATCATCCGGTGCTCCACTCAAACAAAGGACCCGCCGTTAGCTCAATGCGGCAGCGTTGAGTTGTCCGCGGAAACAGTCCCGCTGACACAATGCGTTCCCGCCCGTTCGCGACCGGTGCCGCGCGTGCCGTAGAAGAATGCAAGCTTTTCCCATGACCGCATCCCGCATCCAACCGCGACGCTGCCGCGTCGGGCTAACGGTCGTTTTCTCCAACCCCAGTCTCTCGTATCCGCGTGATCCGCGTAATCCGCGGTTCAATCCCCCGGATCGCAGGCCAAGTAACCATCCGTCGCTCGAACAAAGGCACCTGGCACCGTTCCGGTATAGAGCACCGTGGCGGCAACCCGGTGGTTGGTTGGCGGCAGGAGATCAACCACTGGATTATCATCCGGTGCTCCACTCAAACAAATGGCCCGCCGTTAGCTCAATGCGGCAGCGTTGAGTTGTCCGCGGAAACGGTCCCCTGCTGACACAACACGTTCCCATCGTTCGCGAAAGACACCGCGCGCCGTACAAGAATGCAAGCTTTTCCCATGACCGCATTGCGCATCCAACCGCGACGCTGCCGCGTCGGGCTAACGGCCGTTTTCTCCAACCCCAGTCTCTCGTATCCGCGTGATCCGCGTAATCCGCGGTTCAATCCCGCGGATCGTAGGCCAAGTAACCATCCGGCGCTCGAACAAAGGCACCTGGCACCGTTCATGCATTGAGCACCGTGGTGATAACCCGGTGGTTGATTGGCGGCACCGGATCAACCACCGGATTATCATCCGGTGCTCCACCCAAACAGAGGATTCACCGTTAGCTCAATGCGGCAGCGTTGAGTTGTCCGCGGAAACGGTACCCCGCTGACACAATACGTTCCCGCCCGTCGCGACCGGTGCCGCGCGTGCCGCACAAGAATGCAAGCTTTTCCCATGACCGCATTGCGCATCCAACCGCGACGCTTCCGCGTCGGGCTAACGGCCGGTTCCGTTTGTTGAAAAAGGTGTCAGGTACCGTTTTTTCGGATGCAACAACTTCTTGCTTCACCGTTTCCACGTCCAATCTACATGCTCCGCTTTGCTCATGGTCTTGGCGGCCTGGTGCAAACATTCCTGACACACCAGTTTCTCCAGGCGGTTGGGAAAGTGCCAGCGGGGCAGTGAGGGCGGTATATTGATTCGCAAGCACAGGGCGCATTGATATTTTCCGTCCCCCGCAGCCGCTTGTTCTAGCGCCTTTTTCAGACATTCCAGGCATATCACGGATCCGTGATGTCCTTCAATCATGGCGGATTGGCCATCCCAATCGGTTTGGCAGAAATCACAGGATATAACAATGCCATCTTGTTCGGTACGCTGCATGGAACGATTCCTAAATGTGAAACCAACCTTGGTGCTCTGTCACGCCCGCAAATTAGGGTTGACAAACACCAGCCTTGGCGAACTTCGCCAATATTTGGTATCTTAGAGCCTGTCGGAGGACTTGGCGAGAGCTTTTTTCAGAGAGCCTTATTGGCCCCTTAATACCCGGAGAAACGATGTCGGATAAAACTTTTCATACGTCAGTGGTAACACCTGAACGCATTGTTCTGGAAACGCCCACCACGTTTGCCGTTGTGCCCGCGGATGACGGCCTGTTGGGAATTCTCACACACCGCGCCTCAATCACCACAAAATTATCCACCGGAACGCTGAAACTGGAAACGCCCGATGGAGTTCATCAGTTTATCGTCCACGGCGGTTACGCCCAGATGAAAGATAACGCTCTGACCGTGATAACGGAAGAAGCCATCCCCGAAGCTACCATTACTCCGGAATTTCTCCAGGTCGAACAGGCCAAAGCTGAAGCGATGCCCGATGGCGATATGTCGCAATCTGAAGTGCGGCAACAAGCCCTGGCCCGCGTGGAAGCCATGCGAACGCTGCTGAATAAGCGACAATAGCGTCCTGCGGGCCATCGTCGCGGGTGGACCCTCGCGCTTTATCAACCCCGGAAAATCACTGTGCCGCTACGCCGGCGTTTTGGCGGCAATCCGGCGGAATATGCGCACGCGGATGGGGGAATAAAAGTAATATTGCCACTCAAAATACCAGTTAAACCGCACGACCTTCACCAACTTCCACTGCTTGCCTAAAAGCTTTTCCACCGCCGGGGTGCTTAACGGACCGGCATGAATATCGCCCATGCGGTCAGCGAGAACCAGCGTGTGCAATCCCTTATTGACATGGGCCCAGCGAATGGTGGATATCCAGCGATCGGGGTTATCTCCCAGCAGGTCGTAGCGCGGAATTTTGTACCATAAATCAGGAGATAAATGCCATACGGGAAGCGTGTTAAGCGGAATATGCTGCAACTCCAGCAGCGATACCCCCGGATCATCTTTGGGGTGATTCGATTCCATGGAATAAGCAATGTACATGCCTAAATGATCTTTGGGATTGTAATATTTTATAATCGGTCGATTGATAAAATCCCACGGCTCACCGCGGCAGATTAAATTATTCGTCAGGGAGGACGCCAGCATGGCCAGAACCATGACGGCACCCATCACCACCCGCACCGGCCATCCGGGCAGCCGGGCGATGGCGGCCCCCAGCCACAGCAGCCACGCCACGGCCATAAAGCCCATATAACGTTGCAGCCAGATCACGCGGTGCGGATACAGGGACCAGGGATTGCTCGGCGGCAGCGAGGCCAAGGCGAAATAAACCGTCGGCAGAAAAATCCAAACTCCTACCTGCCACCAGCGCCCGGGGTGCTTCTCCAGGTCTTGCTTTTTGTCCAGCCACCGTCGCCACGGGATCAGGCCGGTAATGAGAATGACAATCGTCAATATCGCCAGGTACAGCTCCCATTCGGCCAGCCACGGCAGCGTACGCGTTGCCAGATGATTGCGATAATCCCCACCCAGCGAGTACCAACTGATGATCCGTTGCGAGGGGGGAAAAATCGGCCAGAGGATACCCAGAATATTGATGGTGGGTGCCCCCAGCAACGTGTGCCAGTTGATAAGGTTATACCGAGGCAGCCAACCGATTCCCATGCGGCCGTGTTGCACCACGGCACGGTTGAGCCACGCGCTGTGATATTTATACCAGCCGGCCGTGCAGGCCCCCATGACGGCAACCGAGAATATCCAGATCGGCATGTCCAGCGCACGGTGCCGACGTTTGAAGATCATACAGATCAGTTGAACCGGAATTAAAAGCCAGCCCAGAAGATCAAACGCGATCAAGCCGATACCGCTAAGAATATACAGCGGCCCCCATATCCAGTGGCGGCCTTTTTGCCATCGGAAAAATAGCGCCATATTCAGCGTTACCATCAGATAAAACGCCGAATACATTTTCAGATCGCGGCTGTAGTAAATCAAAAAAGGGTTTACCGCCACCAGCAGCATGACAAACAAGGCGGTGCGGCGCGACATAAATTGTCGGGCCAGAAAATAGGCCCCCGCCACATTGAGCGTGCCGAGAATCGCCCCCAATGTTCTAAGATTTGTGGCACTCGTGGCCATACCCGGAGCAACATGCACAGTATTTTTTAGAAATTGCAGCCATGCCCATAGCATGGCGTACCAGCCCGGCGGAAATCCCTGCGTCCAGAGAGAATTTAGCATATAGGTAAAATTGCCGGACACACGGGAGAGCGTAGCGGTTTCATCGCACCAGAGAGTTTGCTTTCCCAAGTGCCAAAACCGTAAAAATGCGCCCAAGGCAAAAATCGCGGAAAATCCCAGCCAGAAAACAAATCGCTTATGGCCCGGCGTCAGCGTCCAGCGGTGGTGCGCTGCGGCTGCCGGCAAGGGCGGCGCAGGATCAGGTTGTGGTGCGGTAGGCGCACAAGCCGCCGCATCTGGTTTTGCAAGCTGGGGCTGATTCATAAACGGTATAACGCACAGAAACTTGTTTTGTTGTATGGCACCTATGCCCCGAGCATCAGCGCGTGGCGCGGATAATAACCTGAACAAATTCCTGGCCTGACACGCCTGGAGCTTAAGTTAAGCACATCGGACCAAGCATGTCATAACTCAAAATCGGCGGCGAGCGCTGCACGATTGCTGCACAACCGCACGGTGCCCGCCGCCGTATTAATTCCAACGCATCCGGAATAGCTTACAGCATCAGTTTGGCAAGTTCCTGATGCGCCGCCGCCACGCCGGCTCCAAAGGTAAAGGAATATCCCTGCTGCTTGAGCACCACTTCCAGGGCGCTGATAACCCCCAGTGTGTCAAACGCATCCACGTATCCCATGTGGCTTATGCGGAAAATTTTCCCTTCCATGGAACCCTGCCCGGCGGCAATATTCATGTTAAATTGCTTACGCAGCGCACCGCGGAAGGCTTTGTCATCAAAGCCTGCGGGATAATGAATTCCAGTCACGGAATCCGAGGGGCTGCTCGAAAATATTTTCAGGCCCAGGGCCGTGGCCGCGCTGCGTGTGGCACGGGCCAGCCCCGCTGTGCGCTTCCAGACATTTTCCATGCCTTCCTGCGTGATAAGCT
Source organism: Planctomycetota bacterium (assembly GCA_021808105.1). Lineage (GTDB taxonomy): Bacteria > Planctomycetota > Phycisphaerae > WQYP01 > WQYP01 > JAMDCX01. Next base: position 1,241 of record JAKBCC010000005.1, on the reverse strand, counting down.
CCAGGGATTTGTGTAATCCGCGCACCAGCGTCACCGCCGGTGTCCAGGGCACATCATTCTCCGCCAGGCTCTTAAGATAGTGCGGCAAACTCAAATACAGATTCGGCTGCGTCACCGATTCCATTTTCTTGCGCGCTTTTTCAGATACGCTCAAGAACGCCAGCCCCGGTGGCAGCATCATTGCTTTCTGCGAGCCGGTTACCAGAATATCCACGCCCCATTCATCGGGCTTCACCGGAATAGCCCCCACGCTGGTAATTCCGTCGGCAATTAAAATCGCATCGGTTTTCCGAACGTGGCCGGCAATGGCCTGAAGATCATTGACCGTGCAGGCGCTGGTTTCACTGTGACAAAGCGTCACGGCGTCAAACGTGCCTTTGGAAAGCGCATCGGCCACCTGTTCGGGTGCTATGGCCTGGCCATATTCCGCTTTAAGTTCAGTAATCTGACATTTGTTGCGCTTGGCGATCGTGACCCAGCGTTCCGCAAATTTGCCGTTGGAAAGGCACAATACTTTTCCGCCCTGCGGAATCATATTGATCATGGCGCATTCAAAGCCCGCCGTACCGCTTCCGGCAATTGTCACCACCGGATTGGCCGTTTGAAATACCTGCCCCAGCAGTTTATTGACTGCGGCAAACATTGTTTTGTATTCCTGCGTGCGGTGGTGAAATACCGGCCGCGCCATTTCCAGAAGAACTTCTTCCGGCACGCTGGTGGGACCCGGGGTAAACAAACGCATACGATTCATGTCATAACTCCAGAATTAAACCATACAATTCCAACCGGTGGTCCATCCGGATACCTGCCACAGGCACCGGTTCAATGCCACCCAAGCCATGCAATATAAGCGAAACGCAATGTTTCTCAAATTATCACCCTGTGGGCGGCGAAAACTGGCGCGGCAATAAATCCAGGCGGGCCACTGGAGTGCGAGTTTCCAGGACGAACCATTCTCTCAGCCCCGGCATTTATGCCGTCGATTTTGCCGCTTGCCCGAAAATATTGCCACGCCGGCGAAAACTGTGAATTACGCGAATTGTAGAATTTAGAAAATCAGCGGGAAAAATATACGATCCCGCTGATACCGGTAAAGGGAGCTATGCAAAGTGGTTTGGTTGCATACAATAGCAGGGGGACGTTGAGCATTGTGTTATGACAGGAGTTTTTATTATGCGAATCGCAAAATCAAAGTTGCTAACCATGCTGGCGGCGGCTGGATTATTGACCGGCTGCTCGTA
>JAKBCC010000106.1 GCA_021808105.1 Planctomycetota bacterium | reverse complement strand
TCCGGCAGACACAAATGTTTGTCCAAAAGCTTAATGAATTGAATCTGCTGGTGGGCCGGGAGATTCGGGCCCGCGATACCGCCAATCAGCCTCTTGCATTGCGTGGATTTTTTGCGGTGGATGAAGCTAAACTCAACGCGCTTAGTGATACGCAGATTGTTGAATTGTACCGTCCGGGATTTATGGGGCTGATTATCGCGCATCTTATTTCACTGGGTAACATTGCCCGGCTGGAAATGCGACTCCGCAGCGGTGAAAGTCGCTAGGAGCCTGTCCGAGTAATGGCCGGGATTGTCAGCGCGTGCTCTCTGACGCAGATCGTGCCCGCCGAGCACCGGATGCCAATCCGGTGGTTGATCCAGTGCCGCCAACCGACCACCGGGTTATCACCACGGTGCTTGCTGACGCGCTGATCGGCGAAGAGGCCAATAATCGTCCCGGCTCGCGGGGATCGCAACCCGGCGATTACTCGGAAAGGCTCATGGGTGAGTTGGGCGAAAACGGTTGATTCCGGTCTTTAATTATGAAACAAGTGACAAATAAGCCTCCCCTTCGCATTCAAACCACCACACTATGGGAATATCCCTCGCAGGACTATGGCCGCGACGCGCATGGTGACAAAGACTACGTGGGGGCAACTCCGGCGTGGATAATATGGAATCTTTTACAACGCTATACACGTCAAGGTGATAAAATTCTTGACCCCATGTGCGGCAGCGGCACCACATTGGATGTAGCCGCCGAACTCGGGCGGATCGGTGTCGGTTTTGACCTTGTCCCGCGCCGTGCGGACATTCAACAAGGCGACGCGCGGCACGTTCCATTGCCTGACCAGAGTATTGATTTTGTTTTTATAGATCCGCCGTACAGCACCCACGTTGATTATTCTGATGATCCCAAGTGCATTGGTAAACTCGACGCAGGCGAATTGTCAGAAGACGGAAAGCTTAATGCATATTACCTTTCCATGCGGGAGGTATTTGCACAATGTCACCGCGTGCTTAAACCGCGACGCTACGCCGCGATTTACGTCAGCGATTCCTTCAAAAAGGGTAAGCCTTTTATCCCCATCGGTTTTGATCTCTTTTCCCTGTTGCGCCGGAACTTTACCCCCGTGGATATTATCGCTGTGGTGCGGCACAACCAGAAACTCAAACGCGGAAATTGGCACACCGCGGCAGTGGAAGGAAATTTTTTCCTCCGCGGCTTTAACTATCTCATGATTATGAAAAAAAACTGAAAGTTCATATCAATGCCCCGGCGCTGCCCGTGGTTCCCGCTTCTCGCACCATCACTTCCGTTCCCATTTCATGTTTGTAGCGGCTCATAATGGATAATAGTGCATCCATGGCCTGATTCGATGTATCCAGCAAAACTGCGACGGTTCCGCCACCGCCGCAATCGGTCATGCGCGCGCCGTACGCGCCGGCTTTGGGGCCGGCTGTGGAAAATTGATCCACCAGCCAATCCGCCTGCGGACAGGACAATTGCAGCCGCAGGCGATAACTGTGGTGTGATGCCAGCAAGAGTCGGCCCGCACGCTGCATGATTAACCGCCGTTGCGCGGCGAGTGGCGCATCGGCTGGTGATTCGGATAATTCCTCCATCGCCTGAAGAAAATGTTCGGCATGTTCATATTCATTGATTAAGTGATCCAGCGTTGTGCGAATGGCATACATATTGTTCGGAATAATTTCTCCCGCCGTGGAATCAATCGCTCCATACGTTCTGAGGAAATCCGCCCCGCGCACGCGGCGGGGCAACATGGACCGGAAGTATCGGCGATATAACTCCGGTGAAACATTTCCTAAATATCCGTGCACCGGATTGTGTCGCTGACCCAGATCGCGATAAATGGTTTCAATAATTTTTGCGCCCATGGCTCCGGTAAGATGAAATTCCCCGAAAATGTCCCGGTTCGTAGCGCGGGTTACGCCCGTATCCAGGGCCAGAATTCGAATATCCCGGGAAAGCGGTATCTGCCCCAGCAGGGAATGCGGCTGCGCACTATAGCGCAACAGATGCGCCGGAGGACCATCCTGGGCGGATAATACCGTCAACGCGTCCACCACATGCCCGTGATTCCCGTCCGAAGCACGCTGCGCATCGCTGATAATGCCCGCTTTTTGAATGGCCGTTAACGACAAACCGCAACTTACGCTTACCGCCTGGAGCAGAGCTGCGGTCATGGCAGTTGACGCAGCCTGCCCTGATCCCGCACGTATATCCGAATCTACCACCACCGTCGCTCCCATCGAACCGCGGCCGCGTGGCTTCGGTGAAAGGGTAATTCCCATGTTGATCAGAGATTGAAACACGTTGAGTAAAGGTGCGGTCCAGGCGGCGGGCGAATCATCCGCGGTTGCAACGGCATGATCGCTGGATCGGTTTCGAGAAGAGAAAACGGCAGCTCCCTGCAAAATAACCGGTTGATGGTTTTGTCCATGGTGCTGGCCCATGAAGATTATTTTGCCGTCATCGCGCCAAAGCAGCGCCACGCCCGCGCGGCTGGGCAACGCCATCTGAGCCACAACCCCACCGGCTTCCAGCGATAATCCGCCCAACACGTCGATCCGCGCGGGGGCAGTGCATAGTGTCGTCTCGTTTGGGTTAAAGCCCCCTGAAACTGATTTCATTTGCAGCATCAAACGGTCTGTCAGTGAGCCATCCATCTTCATAAATGTCAATAATAGGCGATGCCCTGCCGAGGACCAAGCCAAAGGGAGATATTTCCGGCTCCCTTTGACCATTGCCGCTGTGCTCCGATATAATCTGGGAGAGATTGTGAATTGTTTCACTGATGATGGACAAAAGTGAATGGTAAATGTATTGACAACAACTTTGGCCGCCTCGCACGTTGCGTATTACAGCGAATGGCTGTTGCTGGGAATCCTGCTGGTTATTGGGGCGGTTTTCGGGCTGGGTAATGTGGTTCTTTCGCACATACTCGGGCCGGCGCGCAAGGGACGGGTCAAGGATTCATCCTACGAATCAGGCGTTGATCCGCTGGGCAGCACGAAAGAGCGCTTTAATGTTCGCTTTTATCTTGTGGCGATGATATTTCTGGTCTTTGATGTCGAAGTGCTGTTTATCATTCCCTGGCTTTACGTATTTAATAATCAGCGGCACTCCTGGGTCGTGCTGCCGCTGGGGGCGCTGTTTGTAAGTATTTTAGTTTTCACATTAATTCTGCTGGTTGCCTATGTGTACGCGTGGGGTAAAGGCGTATTTCAATGGGATTAAGACAAAAAACCGGACCGCATGGAGCTTGGAATGTCGATTGAACCAACAACATTACCCAATAATTTTCTCACCCTGAATCTGAAAAAAGTGGTGAACTGGTGTCGGCGATCCAGCGTCTGGCCGCTGCCGTTTGCCACCGCTTGCTGCGGAATTGAACTAATGGCCACCGCCAGCAGCCGCTATGATCTGGCCCGCTTCGGGGCCGAGGTTATGCGTTTTTCGCCGCGGCAGGCGGATTTGTTAATTGTCGCCGGGCGCATCAGCTTTAAGATGGTGCCCGTTCTGCATCGCATTTATCTGCAAATGGCCGAGCCCAAATGGGTCATCAGCATGGGAGCATGCGCCAGTACGGGTGGCGTATTTGATAACTACGCCACCGTGCAGGGCATTGATCAGTTCATGCCGGTGGATGTTTACGTTCCCGGTTGCCCGCCGCGGCCGGAAACGCTCATTGAAGGTATCATGGCCATTCAGCGAATTATTGATCAGGACGGCCTGCCGATATCCAAGCGTCAGCCGCTGAAAATCTCAATTCCGCCGACGTATAAACCGGCCCCGCAGCCGCAAATTGAACTTGGGCCGCGTCTTACTGCCGCCATGCGATAAAGCGGGTATACTTGGGCCTGTGCGGAAAAGTTTTTCCATCCCATTGAGATGATTCGGGTTAGCTGAATTGCCTGGGATGATCCAAGGAGCTGCATTTTGACCTCTGAGGCCGGTGGACCTTTAGGAAATGATCTCGCGTTGATGCAGGGTATTGCATCACGTGATCGCTCCGCGCTTAATTCGCTTTACAATAAATATTCCCCAACTCTTCTGACGCTATGCTCCCGCCTTCTGGCTGACCGCAGTGAAGCGGAAGACCTGTTGATTGACGTATTTTGGGAACTCTGGAATCGCGCCGATCGGTACGACCCGGCACGCGCGGCACCCTTGACCTATCTGGTGATGTTATGTCGCAGCCGGGCGATAGACCGCCATCGCAGCGCCAACGCGGTAAAAAAAATGCCGCCCGGAATCCAGATTTCTGTTGAGGCTGCGGCCGATAAAGGACTGGATATTGCGGATCGCGGCGAGCTTGTGGATTATGCCGATCTGGCGGAACAAAGAGAAATAGTCCGCGCCGGAGTCCGACAATTAAGTGCTCCGCAACGGCAAACCCTGGAATTAGCGTTTTTTGAAGGGCTTAGCCATACTGAAATCGCGGAGAAAACCAGCATCCCGTTGGGGACAGTTAAAAGCCATATTCGTTCAGGTTTGATCCGCTTACGTGAGATTTTGCGTAATGTAGGTGTAGATGCGGAGTCAACACTGTGAATTGCCGAGACGCTCAAGACCTCATACCCCTTCAAGCTGCCGGAGCCGCAGTGCAGGAAGATAGCGCGCAGCTCGAAGCACATCTTCAACAGTGTCCGCATTGCCGGGAGCTTATGGGAGATTTCACGCAGGTGGCTGCCCAACTGGCCATCGCGGCAACTCCAACGCCCGTGCCCTCTGTCCTGCGTGAAGCGCTGAACTGGCGTATTGACCAATCCCTGATTCAACTGCCGCCGCTTAAAATGCCCTCCCAGACTTCGCGCACGGGCTTTAACATGGCTCTTGCCGCCAGTATCGCGCTGTTGGTTGCCGTCGGCATGAGCCTTTATATTCAGCATCTTCAGAAAACTGAAATTCATTCTCTGCACAAACTTCTCGCATTCAGCGAGAATCAGAAAAGCAAGATTATCGCCCATGAGACAACCGTGATGGCCGGTTGGGAAAATCGCGTTCATCTGCTTCAGGGCCGGGTGCGGCAGGCGGATGAAGTCATTACGATGCTGAAAGTTCCCCATCTTCAAATGGCATCCCTGGTGGGCGCCGGCAAGCAGCCCACCGCGTTCGGCCGATTGCTCTGGGATCAGCACGCCAAAATGTGGAAATTTTGTGCCGCCGACTTAAAGAGTCTTCATGCTGATAAAACCTATGAGCTGTGGTGGATTACACCCGCAAGCAAAAAAATTCCCGCCGGAACGTTTAACGTGGATGAAACCGGTTTTGCCATGTTTACCCCCACGATTCCCTCAGGCATGAAGTTGTCCCATGCTGTGACCGCCGCCGTTACCATCGAACCGGCCGGCGGAGATTTGCAGCCGCAAGGCCCGGTGGAACTGATTGGCAAATTATAACCTGTGCGCGGTCACGCCCGCGAAATTAATTGCGTCATAGCGCACCGTGGTGGAAACCCGGTGCGTTGGCGGCACTGGATCAACCACCGGATTATCATCCGGTGCTCGGCGGGCGCGTTGCGTTATAGAGCGCGGTGGCGCTTTTTTAGAACCGCCCTAAATTATGGGCGACTTTCACGTAGGTTGTAAAAAGATAATCGCGGCCCTTGAATTGTGTAATTTTACCGCTGACGCGGAATTTTATTTCCGTTCCCTGATGTGCGCTGCGCGTTTGCATACGCTGCAATAAGCGGCACGGGAGCATGATCAGGGGTGCCTCCGCAAGCCCTTCGCCATCGCTTTGAAACACAAAAATCCATTCTTGCAATGGATCATTAAACAGCAATCGCCCCGGCCGATTCCAGATAAACGATCCTTCGCGCAGGGCGGGTAACTGCACATCGCCGAGCGGTTGCGGCAAATCGGGAATGGGTTTCGCGGTGCGCATCGGTGGGATCGCCACCAGTTGTTGCACCGGCCGGGAAATATGGTGCGACAATAAATTCTGAAGTACCGATTGCGCGCTGCCAGGTTGGCTGTTGGCTGGGGTTTCTGGTTTTGCAACTGCCGCCGGTGGGGTGCCCATCGCGTGTCGTGGCTGTTTTCTTAGTAACCTTACATCCGCATCCGGCAACAGATAAAACTCGTGATGATAGCGCGTTAGCATCCCACTGACGGCAAAACCGATGTGCGGTTCATGAATTGCTTGCATAGCCTGCAACGTCAGGCACGGCAGAAGCTTAATGGTATGCGGCCAATGCTTTTGCGGTTTAGTGAATTCAAAGTCCGGGTATCTGCTTTTGACGGTTAAAATCAGCTTTCCCGGTACATTCGTTAACAGACTTCCAGTATGCAGGCCCGTTGAAGCGCTTGCCTGTACACTTTTTGCGGCCGCGATGGCGTGCCGATGATGCAGGGCGCCATGGGCTACTCTGCTATATAAACTCGATGTCAGGGCGGCCATAGTCAATACGGACAGTCGCGTTGCCCAACTTAATTGTTTTGCTTTTTCAGCCATTATTCCGTTCCAGAGTTTCAGTGCGTTATCACTCAAAGCTGCCATTACGTCGGCTTTGCCGCCGATGGGAAATTTTTTCCCATGGCCACGTGTTGATCACATTTTCCGCCCTCGCCCATGCGCGCCGGGCGGTCAGAATACCATAGATTATTTTATCCATATCCTCACGTTGATGCGCATCGGTGTTAATACACAAGGGCACGCCCATTTCCACCGCCAGTCTGGCGTGAATATCCCGGAGGTCCAGGCGAAGATCATGGGAATTTATTTCCAAAGCTGACCCACTGCGGGCCGCCGCCATGACCACCGCCTTCATATCCGGTTCCAACCCCCGCCGCCCGCCCACCAGCCGCCCGGTGGGATGCCCAATAACATCCACCAGCGGATTGGCCGCCGCCCGAACCAGCCGCGCTGTGGCTGCATCACTTTCCTGACTTAAGGCCGAATGGGGCGATGCCACCACCCAATCCAGTTCCTGCAAAACCTCGTCGGGGTAATCCAATGAACCATCAGCCAGAATATCTACTTCACTGCCCGCCAGCACTGTAATTCCTTTTACTTTGGCCGCTGCTGCGCGAATGGCTTTGCAATGTTCCATCAGCCGATCCACCCGCAGGCCGTTGGCCTGCACCTGCGATTTGCTGTGATCGGTAATGGCGAAATATTTATAACCCCGCCGCCTGGCCTCGGCAATCATATCGTCAATGCTGCAATGGCCGTCACTGGCGGTGGTGTGAGAGTGCATATCGCCCCGAATATCGGCTATTTCCAGCGCCGGCCAAACCGCCGGGATCTTCTGCCCAAGATATTCCAACCGCGCGTCTTTTACTTCAATGTTCCGGCCCTGACTTCGCTTATACATCAGTTGGGCTAACTCAATTTCGCCCCGATCTTCCCGCATTTCCGGTGGAAGCCACGCCAGTTCCAGCGTGGCATAAATGTCCTGCTCATTTTCTCCCGCTACAGATTCTTCGCCCTTAAAAAGTCCCCATTCATTAAGCTTAAGTCCGCGCTTTACGGCTAACTCCCGCACGCGCACATTATGCTCCTTAGACCCCGTGAAATATTGCAGCGCCGCACCCCAGTGCGGTTGTGCAACAATTCTAAAATCAATCTGCAATCCCGCCTTGGTTCGAATGCTGATTTTCGTATCGCCCGCTCCAATTGTCTGCTGCGTCTGCTCATGGGCCAGCACCGCCTCGGTTATCGCCGGCGCGGTACCGGCGTCGGCACACACCAGAATGTCAATATCCCCAACACTTTCTTTCCCACGCCGCAGGCTTCCGCAATATTGTGTTTGTGAAACACCCGTCACCCTGGCGATCGCGCTGCAATAACTTTCCGCCAGCGGCAGCGCCCAGCCTATGCCAATACGCTTGCCCGCCTCTTCCATAAATTCCATGTTCTGGCGTATTTTAAGTTGCTTTTTCTCTCCAAAGCCTTTGAGCTTCGGCATGGTGCCTTCAACCAGATGCTTTTTCAAATCTGCTACCGTTGTGATTCCCGCCTCTTTCCACAACTGATGCGCTGTTTTCACCCCAACCGATGAAATCGCCAGCATCTCCAGCACGCCCGCCGGCACGCGCCCGGTAAGATCTTCAAATTCGGAAATATGCCCGGTGCGTAAAAATTCGTGAATCTTCTCAACCGTGCTTTTGCCGATGCCGGACAGGTGCTCCAACCGTCCTTGTGCCTCCAACGCTTTCACATCTTCCGGCAAATCTTCAATGATCCGCGCAACTTTGCGCGTTCCCAGCACACGAAATGAGTTTTCCTCCAGCAACGCCATCACGTCCGCTGCGCGGTTAAACAATTCTGCAAGGTCCTGATTTCTACTCATAACCGTCTGCTCCCATTACCGAGCAAGGCTGCCTCTTCAACGCCTGCCCCAATAGCTGCACACAATCGAGCATCGCCGGCGGTAGTCACTTTTATATTTAAGGCATCCCCGCGCGTCCCGGCAACTACGCCGCCGGTTAATTCAATAATTTGCGCGTCATCCGTGACCTGCCGGATGCGATCAGCCTGAATTAATTCTTCAAAACTCCGCCGCAGCAGTTCCGTGCGAAAGCACTGCGGTGTTTGTGCCTGAAACAGCCCGGCGCGATCCACCGTTTGCATAATCAAGCCATCCGGCCCCATGCGCTTGAGCGTCGCGGGTTCCGCCAGCACCGGCAACGCCGCACCGTGCAGAATCGCCCCGGCAAATGCGCCATCAATAACTTCCGCGGGAGTTATTGGCCGGGCGGCATCATGCACCGCCACATAGGGTGTCTCTACCTTTCCACTGGATAATGCTTTGTAAACACTTTCCCACCGCTCTGCGCCGCCGGATAAAACATGCAGCGGCTTACCATATAAAACGCTTTGCAAATGTTCCCGGTACACGTCCCTGCGGTCTTCACCCGTTGCCACAATAATCGCTGCCACATCCGCCCGGCGCGTAAACAGTCGCACCGCCCGTTGCAAAACCGTCAGCCCGGCAATATCCACCAATAATTTATCCCCCGCCGCAAACCGCGTGCTATTTCCCGCCGCCGGAAGAATAACCGTAAATTCAGGTGCCCTTACCATCCCCCCAGTATCGCGGAAACTCCCGCCGCCTACAAACAATATGATCCGGAAACCTCTTTTAGTCTTATTGAACTTGAAACGTCGCCTTTCTGTCGCGCTATTTGCGAAGCGGGGGGCTGGGGTGGTGCCATGGCGGCGCGTTGACGAACGGCTGATTATGCGAAAGCAGTATCCGCCCGGATTTTGAAAATATAATTCGGATTATCCCCGGCTTTTCCCGCCACGGAGCCTGCGTGTCGTTGCCGAAAAAGGTGCACCACCAGCGGCCCGATTTGTCCCTGAAATAATCACCGCCGCCCCCGCAGGGAACCGCTTCCTGCCAATGCGTGTAGGGGCCGTAAATGCGCCGGGAGCGGGCGACACAACTGCTGTAGCGGCCACGATAAAATAACGCCGCCCCCAGATAATACCAGCCGTGGCGTTTGAACAGCGAAACCCCTTCCTGTCCAACACTGTTAATCACTCGGCCATGATCCAGTCCCGGATGCGGACCGCCGCGATTGAAAATGACTTTGATCGTATGCAATCGCCCGGCAAATCCGCTTAAGTTTCGCTTCATGCGGACAATATGTGTTCCGCCGCCCCAGGAGAAATAGACGTTCCCGTTGGTATCTTGAAATAATGTCGGATCAATCCCGCCCACCAGCGGGCGATCTCTTTTCAGGGCATTGATATAGGGGCCTTCCGCCTTGCCTGTGGTGCTTTTGAGAATGGCCACCCCGCCGGGGGCCATGGCCAGACAGATATAATAATTGTGGTGAATATAATGCAGCTCCGGTGCCCAGATGGTGCGCACCCAGCTTTGGTGCAGTTTTCGCCAGCGTTTTTCCCACGTCCCGTCTTTCCGGATACTCCATACCAACCCCAGATATTTCCAGTGCACCAGATCGGCGGAACGCCATAATTCCACGCCGTCATTGCGATCCCAGATATTATCTCCGGACGAACCGGTCATATAGTAAAAGCCATCACCGCCCAGGCAGATAATGGTGTCCCGCAAGTGCAGATTCAGCAGCGGCCTGATCGGCGGAATTAGTCCCCGTCGAACGGCGGAATCATTGGTCAGGCCGGACCTGATAACATGCCAGCCCGGCTTCGGGTCAGGGCCTTGATACGTTACGCCGCCGGGGCCGCTGCGCCAGCCCCGTGAAACATTACTGCCCACCGGCGTGCCCGGGCCGCTGATGCCGGAGTAATATTGCGCGGGGCTGGTAAATGGCGGTTGCGGAATAAAGTTAGCCGGTGCCCAACCCTGCCGGGCACGGAGGGCCGGTGCCGGCAGCGCGGCAAAGACAAACAGCGCGATAAGGAGCCGAACGTACCGATGACGCTGCGATACTTGCACATGAACCTCCGTGCGGCTTATATTTTTCGGACACACTTGAACCAAGGTACCAACCTTCATAATGAATTGCCAGTATTTTAGGTATGTTATGCGTGGCCCCATGGATTCAAAACCCCATCGGTGAGAATCGAAAAATGGCGGATGTTTCGCGTGACGAACGTCAATTTATAAACCATCGCGGTTGCAGCCAGTAAGGCGTCCATGGCTTCCATCGGACGCCCATCGGCTTGGCATTGTGCAACGAGAAGTCCCCATTGCCGGGCAACGGCGACATCCACGGGCAATATCCTTCCGTCGAACCGATCCGGTAAGGCTTCCGAAAGCCAACGCTGCAGCCGGGAACGTTTGGTGCCGTTTGGTAGCCTTGCTGCTCCATGGTGCAGTTCCGCCAGAGTCACGACGCTTATAAAAAGTCTATCCTCCGGTGTTTGGTCCAGCCACGACATAACCGGCCTGCTTGGCTGGTGCCTTGCCAGTTCAGAAATGACATTGGTATCCAGCAAGAAGTTCATAGTTTCGCTTTTCGCCATTTTCCCCTCAAACGCGGCACTTCGAGATCAGAACCTCCCAGGGGCGAGCCTGTCAGAAACTCAGAGAGACTCTGTGATCGTTTGGCTTTGGCTTCCCACTGCTTTACTGAAACGATCACCACCGCCGGTCGGCCATTGCGTGTCACCATCTGTGGCCCATCTGATTGGGCCTGCCCCAGCAGATGGCTGAATTCCGCCTTCGCCCTGGCCACCGGCCAGGAATGCATGTTTTTCATAGCGCTATACTCCTGAATTAAACTACTGTGACCATAGTAGTCAAAAATGGCAATGGCGTCAAAACTTGTGCCGCGTGGTTAACCCGCAGCCGTGCCTTTCCTCAACCTTGCGCGAAAAAAAGGTGTCAGGTACCTTTTACGAGGATGAAAGAAGTTAGAAGGCGACAGAGGGGACAGGTTACAGGGGACAGGTTACAGGGGGGAGGGGGGACTTGAAACGCAGGCGCCCCGCCTGCTGGTTTGGTGTTTACGTGCAGGCAAGACGTCTGCGTTACGCGCGAAAAAGGTGTCAGGTACCTTTTTTCTTGACAGTGGGAATGTTCTGGTTTAGATTCTCCTGTATGGGTCGTCCGAGACGAAATTTTGTTGATAATCAGGTGTATCATGTGCTGAACCGGGCGAATGGCCGGTCGCGTATTTTCGATACACCGGAAGACTATCGTGCGTTTGAGTCGATTTTGCAGGAGGGGGTATCGCGCTTTACGATGCGGCTATGCGGGTATTGCGTGATGCCCAATCACTGGCATCTGGCCTTGTGGCCGCGGCAGGGATCGCAGGTTGGGGCCTTTATGCAGTGGGTGACGCTGACGCATACCCAGCGGTGGCATGCCTTTCGCGACAGTGCAGGCACAGGCCATTTGTATCAGGGCCGGTTCAAGGCGTTTCCAGTTCAGGGAGATGCCCATCTGTTGAAATTGTTTCGCTATGTTGAACAGAACCCATTACGGGCAAAGCTGGTGGAGCGTGCGCAGGAATGGCCTTACGGCAGCCTCTGGCAACGCGATCACATATCGGCGGCATCATCTTGGCTGGCGGACTGGCCGCTACGGATTCCGCGCGATTGGGATGAGTCGGTTAATTACATTCCTGATGCCGCCGAATTGGCGGAGTTGCGGCTGGCGGTAAATCGGGGGCGACCATTAGGGTCGAATGCCTGGGTTCAAAGTACTGCGGCTCGTTCAGGGCTTGAATCGACACTCCGTCGCCGGGGACGACCGTCCAAGGCGAAGGGACCCAAAGAAAAAAGAACATAAAATAGTTAAGAAATGGCGGCAGAAAACACCCTGTTAAGGCGTTGAAACTGCCGCCCGCACGCCAGGGGTCAACAACCGGCCCACGCAGTGGCTGTGGGGGACACTTGTCCTTCCAGCGTTGCAAACCCTCTCGTAAGAACCGCCATGTATTGATCCCCCCAAAAACAGTTGCACTCCCCAAAATTAAAGGTACCTGACACCTTTTCCGAGAAAAAAGGTGTCAGGTACCTTTTTCTGTGCAAAAGGCGGCAACAGCTTTACGGTACGCCGGGCAAGTGGAACGAAGCCTTCTACGGAATCCCGGAACGGTGTAACTATCTCCGGCGGAGGTAAATCATTCGTATAATCGCGGTTTTTTAAACCCCCATCGCCGACAGTTGAATCACGCCGCATACAAAAAAAGGTACCTGACACCTTTTTTTTTGGTCGTGCAGGCAAGATGTCTGCGTTACGCGCGGAAAAGGTACCTGACACCTTTTTTTGGGGGCGGGGGTCTGGCGCGGCGGGTTGGTTCTGTTACAATCATCTTGCTTCCGGACGCCACCCGGAGTGCTTCCGGCGGTAACATCTGAATTGAAAGGCCATGGATCATGGCAAGCAGCACGGGCACACGCGGCGCAAGCGCCAGCACGGTCGAACGGCCTGAAAGGCGCACATACCGCGGGCCGTTTGCCGTGATGACGATTCTGTTTTTTGTCTGGGGGTTCATGTCGGTATGGAATGATATTCTCATTCCACGCTTTAAAGACGCTT
>JAKBCC010000004.1 GCA_021808105.1 Planctomycetota bacterium | reverse complement strand
TTGAAAGTAATATTAGCCATTACAAACTCCTTATGGTTGGTCAGAATTCCACTATCGGCCAATGCCGATTTTCGCCGCATCATTCTAAACGCATTTCTGTTTTTCACCAACCGGCCGCCGCGGAAATCCTTGCAATAGATCTTCTCTGACCATACACTTTCAATACAAAAGCCGCTTCGAAAATCGGCAGATGCAGTGGGACGGATGCAGTGGGATCGCGGCGGCAATATCCAGGGTATAGGAAATGGAGAATTCTGTCATGGGCAAATTGTGCCAGCGATTGCTTTCCCGAAATTACGCCGGGGTGGTGTTTTCGGCCATTTTTACTGTGGGCTTTTTCCCCGGTAAAGCAAGCGCGGTCCAGGCGGTATCGGCGGCAATATCCAATGCGACGATACATGTTAATGCGCCCAAGGGCGATTATCTCTTTACGTCAGCATCGCCGGCATGGACATTCCGCGGTAAGGTAACCTCTGCGATGAGACGTATTCAGCGTTCATCGGGACGTGATAATCTCGGGGCATTTAAGGAAATTAAATTCACATGGGGGCCGGCGGCCAATTCACGTACCGGCATCCTGAAGTGTTACATGACTAGGGGCATCTTGCTTGCCGGCATTACCGGCGGATCGCCACGCACGGTATTTCCCGATTTTACTTCCATTCCACCAAACCTGCGGGTGATTAGTTTTAAGAACGCCGTGTTTGCCGGCCCGGAATTTGGCGCGCAAGCGGATTCCATGCCATGGGTTCTGTTTAATCGCCACGCGGATACTGCCATTATTTCACCCGCCTCGGCATTTCTTATCGCACGCTTGGCCGGCAATGCGAAAACCCGTATCGGCACGGGCTTAAATCCGCATGTTTCCGCCGCCACCGCTGCGCGCACGCGGTGGACGATTCTCATGGTAGGCCGTGGCATCGAGCGCACGCTTAATTCCTGGGGACACGCTCTGGATAAGCTATACAATCATCCGCGCATCGGTAACGAGGGCAATGTGGTGCTGCGTAATTTTGGCTATTGGACAGATCATGGGGCCTTTTACTATTACAACTATGTACCAAAGCTTGGATATGCCCGGACATTGGAAGCGGTGGCACGTCAATTCAGCCGGCATAAGGTCCCCCTGGCATATATGGAACTGGACAGTTGGTGGTACCGCAAAAGTGATCGTTATGTCGATGGGACAATCCTCAAAGCCAAGGCTGGAAAATTTCCTCGGCGCTGGAAGAACTACGGTGGCACGTGGCAATACCGGGCCTCACACCAATTGTTTCCACAGGGGCTGGGCGCATTTCAAAAGAACCTCAGTGTGCCGCTGGTATGCCACGGCCGATGGATTGATCCGCACAGCCCGTACCATAAAAAGTACGCCATTTCAGGTATTGCTCCGATCGATCCGGCCTGGTGGAAATCCACAGCGGATTACTTCGCGAAAAGCGGTGTCATCGGCTATGAACAGGATTGGCTGAATTACATTTATCAATATTCACCCGCCATGCAAATATCACGCCATGTTGGCAACGCCTTTACCGGAAATATGGCTGGGGCACTGGCGCGGCACAATATGAGTTTAATATATTGCATGCCGCTTCCGCGGTTTTTTCTGCAAAGCGCGGTCACGCCGAATCTTTCGATGATTCGCTGTTCGAATGACTATTTTATTCAACAGCGATGGCGGCATTTTGTCTATACGTCCAGCCTGGCCCACGCGATGGGGCTGTGGCCATGGACGGATACACTGATGAGCCGCAACACCGGCGATATTCTTTTAGCCACGCTATCCGCCGGTCCGGTTGGCGTGGGCGATCAAATGGGCCATGAGTCCTGGAGCAATATCAGAAAAGTGATTCGCTCCGACGGTCGAATCGTAAAGCCGGATGCACCGCTGCTGCCAACGGATCAGACGATTATGGCGGAAGCTTCAGGAAAGCATCCTCCATTTGTCGCCGGCACCTATTCCGATCAGGGAATAAAAACAACGTATGTATTTATCTGGCGGCAAAAGGGGGATCATCCGTCGGTGCGCATCTTCCCGGCTGAACTGGGCTTGCCGGCCAATGGCCGTTACATCGTCTACAACTACTTCACCCACGCGGTGAGCCATCTTGATGCTGGGCACGCCCTGAAAATTAACCTGCATTCCAACCAATGGCAATATGATATTGTCGCACCACAGGACGCCGGCGGCATGGCAATATTTGGCGACTTGCGCCAATTCGTGCCAATGGGCCGCCAGAGAATTGCCAAGGCTGCTACACAAAACACCGGCATTAAACTCACCGTGATTGTTGCGAAAGGTGAAAAGTCAGTTGCCATCAGCGGATACAGTAAGCACGGCGTTTCAGCATCCATTCAAGGAGGATCTGTTTCCAGCATCGCTGGTACATCCACCACGAGAGTCTTTAATGTAGGATCTGTTTCCGCCAGTGCCGACGGCCGAACCGGATTATTTACGGTCACGGTGAGTCCAAGCGCCGACACACGGGAGCAAAACGAGTATCACAAAGAGGTTCGGAAAATTGTCGTGCAACTTTCCAGCCGTTGAGGATTTATTCAGGCACCACGCGCAGTAACTTGGTCTGAAAACGTCGCATGGTGAACTCGAAAGTGTTTCCATTGGCAGCCAAACACTTTCCGTTAAGCAGGTCGTAGATGGTGCTTCAGTGAGGCAGCGAGAGCGTGCGCTCTCCTGAAACGCCGTGACTGCTGATCATCATCAAACTTTAGTGTAGCCGCAGGGTTGGTCCTCACCTCGCGCCGGATGCCCCCACCTTCCAAGGCATAATAGCGCTAGCCTGACGCGGCAGCGTCACGGTTTGATGCGGAATGGCGTGCCGGAAAATGTACGCAGCCCATCCCGACACCTGCTGTGCCAGTCGTGACGATGGGAAAAGACTTCGTATCACTGAACCGTGTTCCGCATAGAACTCAACGCTGCCGCATGGAGGTAACAACCTGTGGGCCGCCCGGAGTGCCGATGGGAAAAGGCTTCCGATCATTGAGCCGCGTTCCGCATCGAACTCAACGCTGCCGCATGGAGCTAAAGAGGTCGGCCACCCGGCGTGGCGTTACAATTTCTGGGATAATACATGCGGAAAGCGTTTGGCCGTTTGTACAATTAACTCTCCGAACATGACATTGGCCATGGCGAACCAGGGACGGGTGAATTTTTCGGGATCATTTTTGTCAAATGATTCGTGCATAAACCCGGTGCCCGCGCTGCTGTGCTTGAGTTGTTTCAATGCCCACGCAACTTCCTGCGGCTGGCTTGCCGTCAGGCCGAACATAATCAGACTCATGGGCCACACATTTCCGTCCGCCGTGTGAATGCTGCCGATACCTTCAAACTTACCGCGATAGAAGTACGGATTTCCCGGTCCCCAGGCAAACGCCCGTGAAGCTGTATAAACTAGATCGTCCGCAGCGCACAAACCCAGAAATGGCAGAGAGATAATGCTGGGCCAATTGGCGTCATCCATAAATACTGCGTTCCCAAAGCCATCTACTTCATAGGCAAAAATCCGCCCAAAGTCCTCATGCGTTTTTATTCCGCAGGCTCCCACCGCCTGATGCAAGTCTTTGGCGAATTGCGTACAGGTGTTAATCCGCTGCGCATCGACTCCCAACGCCTGATACATCGCCGCCAGGCGTTGCAGGGAGACCGCAGCAAAAAGATTATCCGGAATATGCAGTGGGTAGACGACCGCATCATCCGAGGGCCGAAACATGGTGCATATAAGCCCTACCGGCCTGGCTGGGAACCCCACCCCGCCGCGCGGCAATGTATCGGTGCTGTTCCAGGCCGCCCGCTGGAAGCTATAAGGCCCCGGGCCATCCAGGCGTCGCTGCACTTGAAATGTTTGCACAATGTGGTCCATGGCTTTTCGCCAGGCGGCGTCAAACGGCGTGGTATCGCCGGTGGCCTGCCAGTATCCGTGCGAAAGGTGGATTACCGCACACAGCGAATCAATTTCCCATTTGTGCTCCCACACCCCCGGGGCCATGTGCGTATGATCGCTGCGCCACGGTGAAAAATCTGAACCGGATTTAACAAATGCTTCGGCATACGGCGAAATCAGCACGCAACGCGCCATGCGGCCAATTACTCCCTGAATCATGTGGCGCAAATGCGCATCGTGCCGGACCAGAGACAGATATGGCCACATCTGATACATGGTATCGCGCAACCACATGGCCGAAATATCGCCGGTAATCACAAAAGTGTCCGGCTTTCCGCCGGCCATACTGAATTCCACCGTCGTATCCAACGGATTAGGAAAGCAATTCTGGAACATCCACACTAATTCCGGATCGGCGATTTGCGCGGATAGTTCATGAATCTTCTTTTCCACCGCAGCCGATACAAACCGCCGCTGCCCCACGGGCGGCCGGTGCGATGGCCGGGCCGGTGCGGACCGCACCATGGATGTGGCGGTGTACAGACCGGTAGCTGCAACCGCCGCGGAAGTTATAAAGTCACGTCGCTTCATCGATACACTCCTAATGGGTCAGGGCATGGACTAAAGAAAAATAGCTGCTGCCAATACAGGCCTGATTTATAAGCTTAATCGTATGCCCCGCTTTCGCCGGCGTATTCCACGTCCCCGCGTAAAATCCGCCGGGCACACGGCAATGATCATGGGCATAAATCAAAGCACGCCGGGCCAGAACCAGGAATTTGTTGTCACCGCTGATCTTATATAATTGGATGTAGCCATCTATTAATACCCATGCAAACACTCCCGGCCCGCGGATTGAGCCGTTGGTAGTACTGAGCCATCGCAATTGCGATGCCCGGGCCAGCCGCGTGGCTCTTCGCCAATACTTTTTCTGATGGGTAATACGGTAGAACAGACAATTCGCGATGAGCATGGTGCCGGTGTTGTACGTCCATTTCGTTCGGACAATTGTGCCGTTCATGGCGATGTTATCAAAATACAGATAATCTCGGTAATCCAATAAATGTTTGTTGACCCACACATAAATTGTTCGGGCCGTGTGCAGGTAGGCGTGCTGGCCGGTGATGGAATAAAGCTTTAGAGCATCAATAATCGCCGGGCCGTTGGAGCAGGTGTTTTTGGTTTTTTTCACCTGTTCATGCCAGAATATCCCGCCGCCCAACGCGGAAGATTCCCCGCTTAAAATAAACTGAAAATCACGCCGGGCGAGGACCAGATATTGGCTGCTGCCGGTGGCAGCATAGGCCCGCAAAAATCCCCATGTCATCCAGCCATTGTCATCATAATATCGATCCAGCGGCACTTTCCCTGGCAGTACGTCAAAACCGCCAACGCCATCGGCTACCCGCCAGTAAGGCCCCAGTGTACCGACAAATGTGTGCAGCACTTGCGCACTTACCGCATGACACTTCACCCCCTCGGCGAGCATTAATAGCACCATCGACTGCGACCAGGCGAACGCCGGCTGCCCGCCGGGCCTATACTGATCCCCATGCCCCGCACGCACGGCGGTCTCGGCCAAGAGTTTTTGTTTGGGCAGGTAAAAAACCGCCAAGGTATTTCGCACGACACTTCGCCCCCAGGATCGCACGAGCGCCGGCCCGGGTGCTCCTGCCACCCGGTGATCTGCGGCGGCAACCACCAGAGCGCTGGTCGCCACGCTTGCCAGCAGTATGCCCGTCGCTATGCAAACCGCGAGCCGTTTGCCCGCCATCGGGATTGCCTGCGGCCTATCGCTAATTACAGGTTTTAAGGGTTGGTTCATTTCTGACACATACAATATATTAAAGTCATTTCGCCGCAAGCATTATTTTAATGGATTGTTACACTTTACCAGCGGTTCTGTCTAACGGCTCAACGCCCCGGCAAACATTTTTAACCCTGCATTTCCTTTCATCGCCGCGCTCTTGACGATTGAGCCATGAAATCCAGGGCAAGTATACCAAATCTCGCGCATTCAGGTGCGGAAGTTTTACCAGTTACCGCCAGCGGCCGCGTCATGGCTGGGAACGGAAAGTAGTCACGAAAAATATCCCCGTTTCGCTGCGGCACGTTGGGCGCCAATTGCGACGACATGCCGCCAACCCCTTTAGATTAATCAGAGGCGACTCCGAGCCGATTACGGTTCCTGTGCCAGCGATGTGTTGGTGGTATCCACACGAAAAAGCCAGGTCGTCACGCCGCCTAAAACGGAGCCGGCCGCCAGCACCAGCAGCAGTTTCGGCGTACCGATGGCCTGGCCTAATACCGGAAGAAAAAAGGTGCTCGCCACGGCTCCGAGGCGGGAAAACGCGGTGGCAAAGCCGTGGCCCGCGGCGCGCACGTCAGTGGGGTACACTTCGGCGGCCAGAACGTAGGTTGTATTGCCGGGGCCGAAAGCGTTAAATGCCTGCGAGAGCATCATCCCCAGAAAAACCATCGCCAATGCCAGCGTGCTGTAATGCAGAACCCATTGCGATTGGCCATGTTCCACTACGTGATGCAGTGGAACATTCAGGGCCGTGACACCCACGAGCACCAGCGCACCAGCACTGCCGACAAAACCAATAATCTGCGGCCAGATGCGACCGATGCGGTCTACAGTTAGGGCCAAAGGCACATAACCTGCCAAAAATGTGACCGAGAGCATCGCGGACCCCAGTATCTGTTGGTGGGCCGTCTTAAAGCCCAGATGGCCGAGAATCAGCGGTGTGTAAATAGTCAGGTAGTAACCCACCAAGTCCATGATAAACCATGGAATGCACACCAGCAGCGTGGCGCGAATATAGCGCTTTTGAAATAGCACACGCCAGGGCGTTCTGGGCGCAATGGCTTTCTTTTGTTCCGTTGCCAGGATCGCGGTCAGTTCCTCCGGGGTAATCGAGGGATCCACGCGCGCTAAAACCGCGGCTGCTTTCTCCGGCTGCCCATGCCGCAGGTACCATCTTGGCGACTCGGGCAAATTCCGTCGCAGCCAGATGACAAATAACGCGGGTACCGCACCAATCAGCAGCATCAGCCGCCATGCGATCGGCCCCCATGACAGCAGACTGTACGCCGTCAATCCTGCGGTAATGGCCCCAGCCGTCCACAGGCCGAAAGTCCAGGTGATGACGCTGCCGCGTTTATTTTTGGGCATGAATTCCGCCATGTAGGTTGCGCTGATGGGATAATCCGCCCCGATGCCCATACCCAGGACGAACCGGAACGCCACCAGCGCATAGATATTCCAGGCAGCGCTGCATAAAACCGCCGCGAAAAAAAATGTTATCAAATCAATAAGATAAATCGCCTTACGGCCGTAACGGTCGGCAACGTGGCCGCCGATCAGCGCACCAAGAAATGCTCCGGCCAGCGCCGACGTTCCCACCCAGCGGTATTGGGAGGGTCCAAGATGCCATTGCCGGGCCAGCAACACCAGCACCGCACCGACAATGATCGTGTCATAACCATCGAGAAATATGCCCAGTCCCGCGGCCCACGCCAAGCGCCGATGCAACGGACTCATCGGGGCGGTATCCATTCTTTCCAGCAGGCTTTTCACGCATTAATCTCCACCGGCCGGCCCATCACCGGCATCGCCGGCAATGTAATGTGTCAGCGGCTGATCTTGTGTCTTGGCCAGGTGCCGCAGATACGCCATGACCTGTCGATAAGAGGCGTTGCCTTTTACCGCAATCCATTCCTGCCGCATCTGTTCCGGGCCGGGAACTTTCATCAGTTCTGTGGGCGCAAAGCGGGTATGAACCATTTTTGCAGCCGCTGCTCCGTGCGCTTTAAGCCAACGGGGCGAAAGCCAATGACCAGCTTTCCCCGCTTTACGCCGCAGTTGTTCACCCTGCCACAGCCGTCCGGGATTATATTTTCGGGCAACGCGAATGCTGCGCACATGATACGCTGCAAAGTTCGGGTGCCTGGTCCAGATGCCAGAGAGTATCCGGGCGTTGGCATCCCACTGGGACATGGGCGGGACATCCGTGATAGCTTCAATGGTGCGCATGAGATTTACCTGGGAATAGCGGTGTGTAATGAGTGTGCCGGGCTTAATCCATGGGCTGACAATCACAGCAAACGACCGATGGGCATCTATATGATCCGCCCCGGATTGCGCATCATCTTCGGTAATAAATATCGCCATGTGCTTCCATTGCGGGGTGCGGCTTAATTGCGCAACAATGCGTCCGGTGGCCAGATCATTGTTGGCCACGTAATACTGCGGCGTGTAATATCCCGCTGATCGGCCGGCGGTATGATCATCCGGCAGCCAGATATACATGAAGTGCGGTAAATTATTTTTATGAGCCGCAATAAAGTCATGAACCACGCGCGCACGGTGCGTATCGAGAATAAAGCGATTCCATGCCGGGAAGTTTTTACCCAGATGTTTGGCCATTTCCGGGCTGATTGCACCGGCCTGATTGCGCGATACAAATTCTCCGAAATCCATAAATGAAACATGATTCGTCAGCAGATCATTAAAAATAAACATGCCGCCGGGATAAGAGATCCACGGATTCGACCAGTGTTTAAGCGTGCTTAAATTGATGTAATCGGAATAGGGGTTATCCGCTCCGCTGAATCCGGTGCTGCTCTGATAAGCCTGCCCCTGAAGATTCTGCGACCAACCTGGGTTGGGCACAATACCCCGATTGGAATAGTACATCGGCCACGTCCGCTGCACGTAATCAGAATCCTCCGCCGAGGTCGTCCATTGATGCCCCTGTGCGGTCACTTCGCCGTCCATATAAAAATTCACGCACAATCCGAACCGATCGGCCAGGGCATAAAGATTCGGCAATTCTGTGCGATTATAAAGATCCAGGTGCGGATCAGCCCATTTTCCTGCCCGCTTATAATCGCCAAAGTTTTCGTCAAAGGTTTTATTTTCCCGCAGAATAAAGACCACATCGTGGATATGGCGGCCAATAAACCGCGCGGCAATTTTATTTTGCGCCGCCAACTTTGCGCGTTGCGTTCGGGAAAAGCCATTATTTGCCAAAGCGGTATGCGTCCAGGCGGCCAGGTGCGTGGGCAAATCATTAAGGGCAATGCGTTGGACCGTGCCCGGCATGGAATCGCCAACCCATTGATAATGCGGATTGGGCGCTGATCCCAGGCCCTTGGCGGAGACCACATACAAAGCGTGATGATAGATACATAGGTTAGTTGGATACCAGCCGGTAGGAATTAAGCCTTCCGGCTTGCCGGTGGCGGCATTAAAAACCGCCACATCGTCATTGCCCGCATTGCCGGCAAATACCTTGCCGTCCGCCACGGCCAGCGCATCAGGAAATGATCCCGGCGGAGCATCACGGTAGGGGCGGTCCATGGCCATACCGACAATAGCCAAGTGCGTGGTGTTGATCTCGGTAAGAATATCTGCGTTGGCGCAGGCCACCCAGACATTGGCGGACTTTCCCACCGCCGCCAGCGCGGTGGGGTGAACTCCGGGCAGTTGATTCCCTGGGCCGGTAGGCCCGCCGATGCGAATAAAGCCCACGGGTTGCAGGGTTCGAGCATTGAGAACCGTTACGCCATTGTCGCCCCAATCACTGACTACCAGACGACGGCCATGATCCGCAGTGACCACTTGAAAGGGCATGGCACCGGCATTGGCGTAAAGGGTATGGCCGGTTTGCACGTTAATCCGGGCCACGCTGTTACTTAACAGTCCGGTGGTAAATACATGTCGGCCCCGCTGTCCTACCGCTGCAGAATCGGGATAAAAATCCCAGGCGGAATGCTTTTTCCCCCCGGTCGAGGGAATAATTTCGCCGGATGTTCCGGCAGCTTTTTCCCCCGCGGGATCAATGTGTTCGCCCTGATAGGTATACGGATACTGCTTTTTCGGAAACGCCTGAAAAGCCAATGGATATTTGCGAAGAAACTTCAGCGTTCCTCCAGGAAGCACCTGCAACGCCAGCACATTATTGGAAATACCTCCGGCGGCATACACCATACCGTGCGGCCCGGCGGCCAAACCCTGGAACAGACTTTGCCGCGAAACGCCGGGAAGAATTGTGTTGCGCCATGCTCGCCCCTTGAGGAATCCGACCTGAGATTGCATCCCCAGATTTTCCGCATTCATAAGCGTCAACGTATGCCGAAACGCATCTCCCGCCGCCTCCACCACCACATGGTTCCCAACCCCCACAACCCCAATGGCAAAATTCGGCACCATCGCCATCGTGCCAACCGGGCTGATGATTCGATTCGTCGCGGTTTTATGAAGTGTGGTCCCGGCACGTTGCGCCGCCATCGCAGAAACACCCGTACCCGCTACCAAGGTCACCGCTACAGCCATAACGCCACATGTGACAATAACGGCAGCCAGCGGAGTCTTCACCAGCTTACGCGTGACACGAAGGGCAGGAAAATGAAAACTGCAACGCCACGAAGACCGCGCGCTTCTTAAAACCTCTGCCATCAGTCCAATATAGAATTGCATTCTCATGCCGCCATCCCTTTCAAAAAATCTCCCCATCCAAACCGCTCCCCAATCAGTCCGGAAATAATAACACAAAACCAACCCCTCCATCGCTCCCAAGCCCCAGCGTCACCCGACATAGCGCAATTTCCCGCGGAAAAGGTACCTGACACCTTTATTTAAAAAAGGTGTCAGGTACCTTTTATTCGGCAGGGGTTGCATCATAATCTGCGACGGGGGCGTGTACCTGCGGCTTCCATTGGATCCATTTCCCCGCAGCCCCAATTTCCGGCAAATAGCTACTGATGATCTTCACCGGTTGTCGGGCGTTGTACGAATGTGGTATAAATTCCCTGGCGAATGAGGTTAATAATTTTTGGGCGGAGGTGCTGGCAGGATTCTATGCTGCGTGTCAGGGCACTTCTCTATGCTCGAAGGGTGCCGAGAATGTTTCAACCCCGGGCCATCGGCGGCTGCATTGCACATTGCGCCTGTTCCAAAGGCACGACGCCCCTGTCTAACGTCCCGCCCATCGAGGCGGCTGCACGGGAATTAAAAGGCTTAATTATTGCCAGTCTATCCCTGGCGTGGATGTTCTGCCAAGTCACAACATGCCGAAAGCTGCCCTATGCGAGGGCGGGGGCGCAA
Source organism: Planctomycetota bacterium (assembly GCA_021808105.1). Lineage (GTDB taxonomy): Bacteria > Planctomycetota > Phycisphaerae > WQYP01 > WQYP01 > JAMDCX01. Next base: position 39,432 of record JAKBCC010000004.1, on the reverse strand, counting down.
TGAACTCAGCAACGGAATATATTCTCTGGCAACTGGCTGATACCAGCTTTCCCACGGGAGGTTTTGCCCATTCCTCGGGTTTGGAATCCGCATGGCGCCATGGCCTGGTGCGTCGTGAAAATATCAGCGACTTCTGCCACGATCTGATCCGGCAAGTTTCCATGCAGACGGCGCCGTTTGTGGCGGCAGCCAGCCAAACTCCTACGCGAATCCGATCCTTAGATAGCTTGTATCATGTCATGTGCACCAATCACGTGGCGCGCCGGGCCAGTATTCTTCAGGGCAGTGCGTTGCTGCTTGCAGCCCAGCGAGCGTTTGGCCCGGGGGAACTCAAGCGTTTGCAGGAAGCGCACTGCATCTGCGAATTTAACGGACATTTCGGCCCCGTATTTGGAGCCGTCTGCGGTCTGGTGACTATTGAACCATTGGCAGCCGTGAGACTGTTATTGTTTGGCACCGTGCGACAAACGCTGTCGGCTGCGGTAAGGCTGGGAATTGTTGGTTCCCTGGAAAGTTTGCCCATGCTTCCTGCCATGACGGATCTTATAGATCAGGCCGCTGCCGCAGCACTGAATCGACTGCCCGAGCACGCCGCCATGCCATGTCCTCTCTTAGATATTTGCCATGGCAGCCACGACCGTCTCTATTCCCGCTTGTTCCAGAGTTAGTTTATTAAGGAGCAGTGTTTATGCACAGAATAAATTCCGATGTGGGCCACAGCCATGATCCTACCGACCATCCCGGGTCATTTCCGCAACGGGCTAAGCCGCTGAGCCGGGATTACCACCAACGGGCCTACACCGTGGGAATCGGCGGACCGGTTGGCAGTGGAAAAACGGCTCTGGTGCTGGCTCTGTGCCGGCACCTGCGCGATACTATGAGCCTGGCGGTGGTTACCAACGACATATTCACACGGGAAGACGGCGAATTTCTCACAAAAAACGCCGCGCTTCCCGCCGAGCGTATCGTCGCCGTCGAAACAGGTGGGTGCCCCCATTCCGCCATCCGCGAGGATATTTCCGCTAATTTGCTGACTTTAGAACGCCTGCATCGGCGTTTTTCTCCGGAGCTGATGTTTGTTGAGTCCGGCGGAGACAATCTCGCTGCCGACTTCAGCCGCGAGCTTGCGGATTACACTGTATATGTCATTGACGTGGCCGGCGGTGATAAAATTCCGCGAAAAGGCGGACCCGGTATAACCCAATCCGACCTGCTGGTAATAAATAAAACCGATCTGGCCTCCGCCGTCGGAGCTGATCTGGCCATTATGCAACGCGACGCTCTATTAATGCGGCAGGACGGCCCCTTTATTTTTGCACAAGTTAAACATGATCAGGGTGTGGCCGAAATCGCCCGGCATATCGTGCACGCGCTGCACCACGCCCTGGGGCGGCCGCATGATCATGCACACTGACCCCACTTATTGATTGTGCCGGAAAACCAGGGAATTCGTGAGCACGCTTTGGTTTGCCGTACGCGACCTATGGACACACCGTGGCGTATGCAGTTGCACGGGGATCACCGATGACGCAACACACCCGGCTCGACAACAGCCGCGATGGCATCATGGCTGCCTGCGGCACGGGGCCGACAGCGTTTGTTTCCCGCATAGCAAATGACCAGTCAGACGACCCGTTGCGCGCTGCATAGGCAATCGCGGGCGAAAATATATGCGTATATTCCCCTTAATGATGGACTTCATCGCAATGCGGTTCTACCCGCGGCGCATGGCACGTTATTTGCATCAGTTTACGGCAGTGGCTAATTCCTGGTTAACGTAACCGGGTTAGATACCGCTTGGGTGTTTGCCGTTTTGGATCGTTTGATTCACACGGCAGGAAAAATGTCCGACGGTAGTTTTTGTGTCGTTCCTTTTTTAGGAGCTGTCATGTCTGGCTTGCTTTCATCCTCAATACAGTTTGTTCGACGGTGCCGCAGGAAGCTGTCGTCGCGTGTCTCAATTGCCGCAGTCCTGGCGGCCGGTGTCGCCAGCGCGGGCGTCGCGCATGGAGCCGGGACGGTCAAGGTTGGAATATTGCATTCCCTGACCGGCACCATGGCCATTTCCGAAACGTCCTTACATGACGTTGAGCTTATGGCGATCCATGAAATCAACGCCAAAGGCGGGGTGCTGGGCAAGCAGATTGATCCGGTCATAGTAAATCCCGCGTCCAATTGGGATTTATTTGCCCAAGATGCCAATACGCTTATTGCAAAAGACAAAGTGAAAGTCATTTTCGGATGCTGGACATCCGTAAGTCGAAAGTCCGTTCTGCCGGTGGTTCAGGCAGATCACGGGTTGTTGATTTACCCCGTGCAGTATGAAGGCGAAGAATACAGTCCCAATATCTTTTACATGGGCGCGGTGCCCAATCAGCAACTAATTCCATCGGTAAAATATCTGATGAGCAAGCCCGGCGGGAAGCGAAAGCGTTTTTTCCTGCTGGGCAGCGATTATGTATTTCCCCGCACAGCCAATGAAATTATGGAGGGATATTTATTAAGCCACGGCGTGCCGAAATCGCGGATTAAAGTGATGTATGTTCCGCTGGGCTACACGGATTTCCAGACCGTGGTTTCCAAAATCAAGGCCTTTGCGCAGGCCGGCCATGCGTGTGTGCTGTCCACGCTTAATGGCAGCAGTAATGTGCCGTTCTACACCGAATTTGCCAATCAGGGTTTAACCGCTGAATCCTGTCCCATCATGGCCTATTCCATTGCCGAAGATGAACTGCGATCCATGGATACGACCAAACTGGTGGGCCATTATGCGTGCTGGAACTATTTCCAGTCGCTGCGCAGCAAGACCAACAAAAAATTCGTCCATGATTTTAAAATGTGGTGCATGTCCAACCATCTGCCCGGCGGCATGGCCCGCGTGACCGATGATCCAATTGAGTGCGCTTATACCGGCGTGTATCTCTGGGCTGCGGCATGTGAGAAAGCCAAATCCTTTGCTCCGATGAAAGTTGCTAAAGCCATGATCGGGCTAAAAATGATGACTCCCGGCGGCATGGTGAAAGTCGCGAAGAATCACAATCTGTATAAACCCGTCTATGTCGGCAAGATTCTCGCGGATGGCCAATTCCGGATTGTCTGGAAGAGCAAAGGTTGGGTCAAGCCCGTGGCCTTCAGTCCTTATATCAAGATGGCGATGAAGAATGCCCCTAAATAAGCCTTCATCGGCGCGGTTGTCGCGTCGATTCTCCTTCCAACGCCGAAGGGACGGACAGGCTTGCACTTGTCCGATCCCTTCGTGCTCCAGTTAGACCGGCTTAGCACATTGGAGGCTGACATTCTGAAATTCGCACCGATAATTCGGATCGTATGTCTCGCTGGGCTTATGACGGTGCTTGCAACCAAAGCCCACGCCGGGGCACCAACGGAGCCTGTCACACCAGCGCAGCTCATGACCCAACTTGGTTCAGCCTCCGACGCGGAGGTTTCAGCGGCGTTAAAGCAAATCGCGGCCGATGGGAATTATCACTTGATAACCGCGCTGCAGGCTTACCAGAATGGTCTGCTGGCCATGCGCGGCACGCAACTGGTGATGTATGGTTCCCCGGTGATAGACCCGGTCAGAGGAAAGCTTTATCCTGTGCTGGACGCCATGACGGGACAACCGGTGATGGCTCACGGTAAACCCGTGCTTTCTGATTCCATCGCTGAGAACACGCTGACCGTGCCAGACGCTGATTCTGATCAGCTCGAGCAGACGATTAACACGCTTTCAATGTATGTTCCCGGCCAATCAGCCCGGCAGCAGGCCATTGTCGCCCTGGGTAACGCCGGTAGTCTGGCCTACCTGCCCCCGCTGCGGCAGCAGTTGGCGCAACCCCATTCTTCACGCATTCATCGGCTGCTGCGGGAAAGCATCGCGCGCATTCTTCTGCGGCATGGAACACCGGTGCAAAAAATGCACGCGGCCGTGGCACTGGGGCAAATCCACTCCACACGAGGGATGGAACTGCTCAAACGAGCCTGGCGAAAGTTGCGTAAAACACCGACCTCTCCGATGGCCGTGGCCGTGCGAAATTCCCTCGATCAGATCAACGGTTATACCGAACTGACCAACCTCTTATTTGACTCCTTTGCGGGATTGTCTCTTGCCAGTATTTACGTGCTGATTGCCCTGGGTTTAGCAATTATTTTCGGCCTGATGGGCGTTATCAATATGGCGCAGGGAGAGTTCCTGACCATCGGTGCATTTACCACTTTCGGCGTGGCCGAAGTATTTAGAACGTATTTGCCGCCCTCGGACTATAACTGGTACTTTATCTGCGCAATTCCGGCAGCGTTCCTGGTATCGGCCCTGGCGGGAGCCGTGTGCGAATGGGCCATCATCCGGCGCTTATACGGTCGTCCGCTGGAAACGCTTCTGGCTACTTTTGGTTTGAGCCTGATTCTCATTGAATTGATTCGCGTGGTCTTTGGAAATAACAATGCCATTATCGCGCCCTCCTGGCTTTCCGGCGGACTATGGGTGATGCCCGGATTAATTTTTCCAAAAAACCGGCTCTTTATCATCGTATTTTGTGCCGGATGTATTATCGCTGTGTATGCCCTGATCAGGAAAACCAGGCTTGGACTGCTGTTGCGCGCTACCACGCAGGATCGTGAAATGGCGGCGGCCCTGGGCGTGCACACACGTATGGTGGACATGCTGACTTTTTCGCTGGGCACCGGGCTGGCAGGATTGGCGGGATGCGCAGTGCCGCTATTTTCAACCTTGGATCCGCGCATGGGCCAATCCTATATTGTTGAAAGTTTTCTGGTCGTTGTAACCGGCGGCGTGGGGAATCTTGCAGGTGTTATTTGCGCCGGGACCGGGCTGGGGTTCCTGGAAAAGTTCATTGAACCTTGGGTGCAACCCGTTTACGGCAAAGTATTCGTTCTAATTATTGTGATTGCTTTTCTGCAATGGAAGCCGTCGGGATTATTTGCAGCGAAGGGGCGGTCGATGGACCATTAGCCGGCAGGCGGTTCAATCTCCCGTTGCAGAGAATCTCCCATAAGAACAGAAGGTAATTTGTGGCCAGTCCATTATCAGAAAAAACTTCGGAGATGCCTGTAGCCGTCAGTTCCGACGGTGCGATTCCCCGACCGCCGCTTTTGGATCCGCGTATCAAGCAATTGCGGATTATTGCGGTAATCGCAGTTGTGATCTTGTTTTATGTATTGATTCCGATTCTTAATAGTACGGGCGCAGTTTCAGATTTAAGCATCAATATTCTGGGCCGCTACCTATGCTTCGCGATTGTCGCCCTGGGAATTGATCTGGTTTGGGGATACGCAGGATTGCTGTCGCTGTGCCAGGCTTTTTTCTTCTGCGTTGGTGGATATGCGATCGGCATGTTTCTAAGCCTGCCGCAAGGTGGGGGGCAGGTTCAAAAAGCCTATAACAACATTCCGCAATTTTTCTTCTTTAATAATCAATCAACACTACCGGATTTCTGGAAACCCTTTGCGTCGCTTCCCTTTACTTTGGCCATGGGGATTTTTATCCCGGCGGTTGTTGCCGGTATTTTTGGCTTTTTTATTTTCCGCAGTCGCGTGCGCGGAGTCTATTTTGCAATTATCACACAGGCTCTGGCCTGGGCCGCGTATCTGCTGTTTTGCCGCAACGAGTTGTTACTGGGGGGCACCGACGGTTTGACCAATTTTTATCCGCCGTTGCAACACAGTCATGCTTGGATACTGGGCCTGTATTTTCTCACCGCGGTAGTTCTGGGCTTGCTGTACCTGGCGCTTTTCAAGCTCACCAAAAGCCGGTTCGGCAGAATATTGATCGCAATTCGTGATCGGGAACTGCGTCTGCACTTCGCCGGCTATAAGCCTTATGCGTTTAAAGTCTTCGCGTTTGTCGTTGGCGCGGTCATTGCGGCCATCGGAGGAATGTTGTATGTACCGCAAAATGGGATTATTACCCCTGGCACAATGGCCGTGGAGTCGTCAATTCTTATGGTTGTGCTGGTAGCCGTCGGTGGGCGCGGGCGCTTATGGGGGGCCATTATCGGTGCACTGGTGGTGCGCTATGCGTACAGTATTCTAAGTTCGGATATGCCGGCGATGTGGTCATTTTTTGAGGGCGGCCTGTTTATCGCCGTGACGCTCTTATTTTCCAACGGACTGGTGGGGCTGTGGGATGAACTGGAAGAGAACCTGCGAATTCGCGATAGCGGGCTGCAACTGGCCCTTTCTGTGATACCCCTGGCAACTGTCATGGCATTTGTCCTGTGTGAAGCGCTGGGCCTTATGCCCGCAGCGCTGCAACACACCATTGCAACGCCCTTGACCGTCATGCCGGAAATTCCAATTAAATTTATTCTCCTGGCGGGAATTCTCACTTCTGTCGCCTTCGCGCGGTGGTTGGTGCGGTTCATCGGGCGTCCACGCGGCAGTGTCATTGCGGCGGAGTCACGCCCGGCGGTCGAGGAGGCGCACGCATGATACATGCTCCGATGGATTCCTCTGCTTCTGTTGTGGGAACACCACCTGCCTACGCGGTGTTTTTGGAGGACGTGACAGTTGATTTTGATGGCTTCCGGGCTTTGGATATCTATCGCTTCGGCGTGTTTCATAATGAATTACGCGTTGTAATAGGCCCCAACGGTGCAGGCAAAACCACGCTCTGTGACGTGATCAGCGGCAAAACGCATCCCAGTGGCGGGCGAGTGTTTTTTAAGGGAATGGACATTACCCATCGTCGTGACACCGACATTGCGGCCCTGGGCGTGGGGCGAAAATTCCAGACCCCCACCATTTTCCCCAGCCTGACCGTGTATGAAAATATGGATTTGGCGCTGCCGGGCAGAAGACGCGTGTTTCAGAATATATTCCGGCACGAATCACAGGAAGACACAGAAAAAATATACGCCATCTTACGTCGCGTGCGCCTGCTGGATGTGGCGCATTGTCTGGCCGGGACATTAAGCCATGGACAGCGCCAGTGGCTGGAAATAAGTATGTTGATGGCGGCCGGCCCGGAATTGTTACTGGTGGATGAACCCGCGGCTGGTCTTACCGACGCCCAGACGGCCCTGACCGCCGAACTGCTGCTGGAACTCAAGGGGCATCACACCATCATTGTCATTGAACATGATATGGAGTTTGTGCGCCGCCTGAACTCCCGCGTGACTGTCCTGAATGAAGGCCAGGTGCTGGCGGACGGCCCCATGGATCAGGTTCAGCAGGATCCAAAAGTCATTGAAGCCTATCTGGGGCGGTAACTAAAATACACAGCGAGGACTTAAAGTTGGGTGATATGTTGCTGTCAATCCGGGATCTCGAATTTTCTTACGGCGCTGTGCAAGCCCTGCGCGGCGTGAACCTGGACGTTTCCAGGGGAAGTATCACCTGCCTGATGGGACGCAATGGCGTGGGGAAAACCACGCTGGTGGGGGCGATCATGGGGCTGTTAAAATCCAGTGCCGGAATAATAAACTTCGATGGACAAATCGTCACCAACTGGCCTGCTTTCAAGCGGGCCAGAAGCGGCATCGGCCTTGTTCCCCAGGGGCGGCGGATATTTCCCAAGCTTACGGTAAGCGAGAATTTGATCGTCGGAATGCAGGCTGCCGGCGGGCGAACAAAAGCAATTCCTGATTCAGTGGTGGAAATGTTCCCGATTATCAAAACCATGTCCGGACGACTGGGCGGCGATCTTTCGGGCGGCCAACAGCAGCAGTTGGCGATTGCCCGTGCTCTGGTGGGGATGCCGAAAATTCTGTTGCTGGATGAACCCACCGAAGGTATCCAGCCCAATATTATTACCCAGATCGGCCACGTGCTAAGAAAGCTGGTGCAAGAACACAACATGACGGTTCTGCTGGTGGAGCAATATGTCGATTTCGTCCGTGAGTATGGAGATCACTTCTACATCATGAATCGCGGGCGAATTGTCGCCAACGGAAATACGGATCAGTTGCATGCCGGGGTGATCCAGGAGCATTTAAGTGTTTGAACTGCATGGGATAAAGCGGTTACTCAAGGGCGCTTCTCTCAACCCGATCGGGAGTGGACCGTGCACGGCCGGCCGGGGCGCAAGCGGATGGTCTGGAGCGTTCCCATGATATCCCAGGCGACATGCAGCGATCCACTCTCAGGGGTTCCCACCGACTTTTCCGAGGTCAGTGAATCGGGGGTCCGACTTCAACGCATAGCAATAATCGGCCATGCTGCTTTCGCGCTGCAGGGGAAGAACACGCGTGTGGTGTCCATCGGCAGTTGTGCACCGTTGCAACTACTGGCACCGCGTACCGGCAGCGAAGTGGGCTGGCTGGTGATGGGAAGCCTGGGCGGCGGCCTGCTCGGCGGCGATTGCATCCATGTTGATTTACATGTGCAGCAAGGCGCACGGGCGTATGTCACGACCCAGGCCTCTACCAAGATTTTTAAATCCGGAGGATGCGGCGAAGTCCGTCAAAGTCTGAATGTGCACATGGCCCCGGATGCAGCCATCCTGTTCGCCCCTGATCCAGTGGTCTGCTTTGCCCACGCAGACTATCAGCAGGAACAGAACTTTTATCTTCATGCCGCCAGTTCGTTGCTGGCGGTTGATTGGTTTACCAGCGGGCGATGGCAATGCGGCGAACGCTGGAAGTTTGCCCGCTATCTGAGCCGTCAGAGCGTCTTTATTAACGCGGCACCCATACTCATCGACGCCCTTGAGCTGGATAATACTATGTCCAACATCTCGAACACGATTGGATTCCACGCAGTCAACGCTCTGGCCACCGTGATATGTCTTGGGCCGCGATTTACCCGCGCCGCCCGCGTCCTGCTGCAGCGACTGCATGATATGCCAATAGAACCAAAAGACAGCGTCATCTTTGGCATCAGCGAATTGGCTGATGGATTTCTTCTGCGAGTGGCGGGCGATTCAACGGAAAACGTCGGGCGATTTCTGCAAAGAGAACTGGCCCAGGCCGCCGCAGTCATGGGCGTGGAACTCTGGTTGCGTAAATGGTAAAGGAGTTGGAACATGCACCTGACACCGCGTGAATTGGATAAGTTGGTCTTGCACCAGGCGGGGTACCTGGCACAGAAACGCCTGGCCCGCGGCCTGCGGCTGAATTTGCCGGAGTCGATTGCTCTTATTGCTGCACAATTGCTGGAACTGATCCGTGACGGTCAAAGCGTTGCCCACCTCATGGAAATCGGACGGACCATGCTGGGTCGCCGACAGGTGATGGACGGTGTTCCAGACATGATCACCGAAGTGCAGGTTGAAGGGACATTTCCGGATGGCACAAAGTTGGTTACCGTGCACTACCCCGTGGTGCGGGAAAATGGGGATCTGGCCCTGGCGCTTTACGGCAGTTTCCTTCCAATTCCCGACGCTGCCGTATTTCAAGCACCGCAGACGCCATGCGTGCCGGGACAGATATGCCCGGCTGACGGAGCGCTGACACTGAATGCCAATCGCCCGACGGCAACCATCATGGTGGTGAACACCGGTGACCGTCCCATTCAGGTCGGCAGTCACTACCATTTCATTGAAGTTAATAAGGCATTGAAGTTTGCACGCGGTGCGGCCTACGGCATGCGGCTGGATATACCCGCCGGCACGGCGGTTCGCTTTGAGCCGGGTGAAGGAAAAACTGTGCAACTTGTATCGATTGCGGGCGCTAAGGTCATTCGCGGCGGCAATAATTTGGCATCGGGTCCCGTGTCGGATCAGGGCCGCGCGGAGGCCCTGAACCGCGTGGCCCAGGAAGGGTTTCAATCTACGGAGCAGTAACATGAGTTATCAGATTTCACGCGCCGCCTATGCCGGCATGTATGGTCCGACCACCGGCGACACCGTGCGCGTGGCCGACACGGACTTGATTCTTCGCGTTGAACGGGATCTCACGCATTACGGAGATGAGTGTAAATTTGGCGGCGGAAAAGTACTGCGGGAGGGAATGGGGCAGGCCGCGGGCGTTGATCCGGCCCTGGTATTAGATGTGCTGATCACCAACGCTCTGATAGTAGACTATACCGGTGTCTACAAGGCGGATGTAGGAATCAAAAGCGGCCGCATTTCCGCCATTGGCAAGGCAGGCAACCCCAACGTCATGGCGGGCGTAACTCCCGGAATGATTTTTGGCGTTACTACTGAAGTCATCGCCGGCGAAGGGCTGATCCTTACTGCCGGCGGCATTGACGCTCACATCCATTTCATCTGCCCCCAATTGGCCCATGAGGCGATTGCCTCCGGTCTGACCACCATGATCGGCGGGGGCACAGGTCCGGCTACCGGAACATGCGCAACAACCTGCACGCCCGGGGCCTTCCATGTGGAAGCGATGCTGGGGGCTACCGACGATCTGCCGTTAAATTTCGGCTTTACCGGAAAGGGTAACACGGCATCCCCGGAGGGACTTGGTGCGCAAATTGAAGCCGGCGCGATCGGTCTGAAACTGCATGAAGATTGGGGCACCACGCCCGCCGCCATTGATTGCTGTCTGACTGTAGCGGAAAATTATGACGTTCAGGTGACCATCCACACCGATACGCTTAATGAATCGGGCTTTGTTGAAAGTTCCATCGCGGCATTTCGAGGGCGTACGATACACACGTATCATTCCGAGGGTGCCGGCGGCGGCCACGCCCCGGATATTCTCCGGGTATGCGGACAAAGCAACGTATTGCCGAGTTCTACCAACCCCACGCGCCCGTTTACCGTCAATACCCTGAATGAACATCTCGATATGCTGATGGTATGCCATCACCTCGATTCTGACCTGCCGGAGGATGTGGCATTTGCGGAGAGCCGTATCCGTGGCCAAACAATTGCTGCTGAAGATATCCTCCATGATCTTGGAGCCATCAGCATCATCAGTTCCGATTCTCAGGCCATGGGTCGCGTGGGCGAGGTCATTACGCGCACGTGGCAAACTGCAGATAAAATGCGTCGACAACGTGGGTCACTTCCGGAGGATTCCACCGGTGATGACAATTTCCGCATCCGGCGTTATGTGGCCAAGTACACGATTAACCCGGCCATAGCCCATGGTGTGGGACATCTGATTGGCTCGGTTGAAATGGGTAAGCTCGCGGATCTGGTGCTCTGGAGGCCCGCGTTTTTTGGAGTCAAACCGGAACTTGTAATGAAGGGCGGCTTTGTGGCCTGGGCCCAGATGGGCGATCCCAATGCCTCCATTCCTACCCCGCAACCGGTAATCATGCGACCCATGTTCGGGGCCTTCGGCAGAGCGCCGGCCAAAACCAGTCTGGCGTTCGTAAGTGCCGCCGCCGCCGCCAGCGGCATTACCGAGCGTTACGGCCTGAAAAAAAATATTGCAGCCGTCAAGGCGTGCCGGACTATCACCAAGCGGGACATGAAACTCAATGATGCGCTACCCGCCATTGAAGTCGATCCGGAAACCTATCGCGTCACCGCCGATGGCGTGCATCTGACGTGCCAACCGGCCGAAATATTACCTATGGCGCAGCGCTATTTCCTCTTTTAATAGGATTGTCGGCGCGAAATACGCGGGACCAGCAGCAGCGCCGCGGCCAGCATTCCGACAATCAGTATGAGGCCTACCCCCGGTTCCGGAGCATCGACGAGATTCAACGTGCTTACGCTGTAGGCGGGCATGGTGTAGGTGAAAAAGGCCGGATTCGTGATCGCTATATTGCCTGCGGAGAACGGGGTGGAACTGCTGCCGGTAAGCTGATACACCTGAGCCAAGTCAAAAGTTTTAGTGTGGTCCAGGTTAATGGTTACCGTGATGGCGGCGGCGGTTTTGTTAATGGCGATCACCACCATGTGCGAGGGATCTTTGGAATCCAAACTGGCATAAACTGAAGTACCCGCCACATCGCTGGTGCTGGCAGATATGGACGTATTGCCAAAGGTTGCTCCCTTGCCGTTGTAGTTGCGGTACATGGCAAAACCGGCTTGCGTATAGGGTTCGCTGGATGCCAAGGCCCATTCGTTGGCGGAATAGACGCCGTACTTGCCGAATATTCCCAGCACATCGGCTTCCGCGATGGCACCGGAAATATCCGAACCTCCGCCGTAGTTATATTCGCTGAAGGAAAGTTTTGTTCCGGAATAATTGGCGTTAATTTCGCTTTGCAGTGTCGGCAGCAGATCAATAGGGTTGCCACCGAGGCTTTGGGTAATCCAGCTTGATTCAACATAAGTTGGATCCCACAGCGACCGAGGTGCCTGCAATCGGGCCGCTACCACCGCAGGATCCGTTGAGCTTTCGGTGGTAATTCGCGTGCCGTTCGCGCTGGCTTCCGGGTACCAATGCAGATCCAGCACATCCAGCAGGCGCTTTCCGGCGGCGGTGCCGGCCTGGTGCATTTGCGCCAGATAATAGGAAAGAAAATTTCCGTAGGCTTTTCCGGTGTAAGGGTCAATAGCGGTATTATTGGCGGCGGAATCAGGTGCATTTTGTAACGTCTGATATCCCTCCCAGCCGTAGCTCACAGGGCCATACACCAGGCTGTTGGGAGCAATGCTTTTTATCATCGTGGAATATTGAATCGTTTTTTGCAGCAATTCCGAATACGTCACGGGCGCGGGGTGTACTTCCGGATGGGTGCTGGACCACAAATCCGGTTCGTTATCGAGTTGAAAATTAATGGGGGTCGTGCTGCCAGCGGTAAAATCCTGAGGATAATTGGCTTTAACCCAGTTCACAAATTGGCTTTGGTACACGGGGTTGGTGGACATGCCGGTAACCGAGGCCGGCGCGCTGGCATAGGAGGGGACAAAATAAGGTGACGTTGCCGGATTGGCGGTGGCACTCGCATAGCCGGATTTGGCAGCCGACACATAGCCGGCCATGGGAACCGTCAGCAACAGCCCCGCATTGTTAGCGGCAGCGTTGTTAATACCTGGAATCATGGCACCGCCTGGTGTTGATCCGCCGCCCAGAAATGTATCATTGGAATAGTAATAATCACTTCCGGCATTCGAATAATTGTTGGTCCAGTTGTAGGCCGTCCAGCGGTTTCCGCCGAGGCGGTCGTATGTAAGATTGGATCCTGAGGTAATGGGTTGGTTAATGCCATAAATATATTGCGAGATGGCTTGATTATTTTGCGAAGCATCGATGGTAAAAGTAACGCCGCTTTGCGCCCAGGCGGGCCGTACCGAAATGGTTACCGCTAACAGCGCGCAAACACTTAAAGCCTGTCGGTTCATTCGCATTTTCATCGGGGATCCTCTCCATCGCCGCTCTGAAAGGGGATCAAGCATGTGACCGTGGCGCAATCACACACCCGCCAAATCAGCGGCGAGCTAAGCGGTCAACCGTAGTGCGTCGCGCTTAGCTGTTACATCTTAAAGTGTAGCATGTGCCTGGAGAGGTATCAATAAAATATTCCACATTTTTTATGCAGGCCAGGTGTGATAATCTCATGTAATGGGTTTAGGACGCCGCCGGTGCGCGTAATTTTGGGACGCCTGTCGCCGAGGTTGTACGCAGACCGCGGCGGGTTTGCGAAGTCCTATTTCAAAAAAAGATGAAAATCACTCCTCATCGCTTTTATTGTTTTGCAAGCGGCCAGAGGGATCGGGTTTTGATCTGTCCGATGTGCGAAGCGTAAAAAATAAGCGAATTTGGCCGTATTTCGTCGATAACAGCAGCTTTTTGCACGCCCTTGCCGCAGGCGGCCCGGTGGGTTGGCCGGCACGCCGGTGAGTGCCGTCCGAGATTTTGCATATTTTTCGCTTGACCCAATCGCCATTCGCGGTGATAGTTTTAGCACAGCGCCGAAGCTGTCGTGGCCCGGGGTTCGATTATTGGATGGTCGATGGCGTCACGAGGCTGCGGCATGCCGGTCAGGATGTTTGGCTACGGAGGCTTTCACCTATGGCAACAGTTCGCACACAGCGCAGCGCGCCACCTTACGCACTTATTGTTTTCATCGGTCTGTTTCTCGTGGTGACGGTAGTCGCCATTCTGCTGTACCTTAAATTGGGTAAGGTGGAACAAACAGCTTCTGCGGATCAACAGAATCTGGGGCTGATTGCATCCACCGAAGATCAGAATCTTCAGATTGTTGCCGATCTTAAAGCCAACGCCTCGCCCAGCAATACCGTGGTGCGGCAGTTGGTCGGGCAAATAAATCAATTGGAAGTTGAGATCAGAGGCAACAGCGGTGCACGCGTCTCGCAGCTCATTGGTCCATCCGGACCGGTGTATCAGGTGCTGGCCAAGGCCGGAATGACTGGAAAGTCTCTGGTGCTGGCCCTGTCACAAGTGGATTCCGCACTGGTCAATGCGCAAAATGAAATAAAGCAGTATCACCTGCATATAGCTAACTACCAGCGTCGATTCGCCTCCACGCGATCATCATTTAAGGATGATATTCATGCGATCAATGATAAACTGACCTCGGCTCAGAATCGTATCGATGCTTTAACGGCCAAGTTAAATGCGGCCAACACACAGGTTTCCTCCGAAGCCGGCACACTGCAGCAGCAAATTACCGCTGAACAAACTAAATACATCTCGGAGCTGCGCGGGCAGGTTATTCAGATTCAGCAGCTCAAGCAGGAACTTCAGGCGCGAATCGCCGTGGTCCAGGATTTACGAAATCAGATCGCTGCCTACCGCGCCCCGAACACGGGTGCCAACGCTATCTTGAGCCAGGCGGACGGAAAAGTTATTCGCGTCTCACCGATGACGCAGCATGTATATATTAACTTGGGCACCAGCGAACATATTACCGTCGGTTTATCCTTTGCGGTGTATAATCCGAATCTGGGCGTTAACACCGGCCACAACGGCGGCGGGGCGGGTTCCATATCGGTTATTCGTGCCGGAAAATTTGCGTCGGTCTGCCGCATCACCCATCTGCAACCCAATGCCCAGATTTTTGCCGGTGATCTGATTGCCAATCCAGTCTTCCACAAAGATCAGAATCGGAAGTTCCACTTTGTTATCTACGGCGATTTTGATGTCAATGGAAACGGGCTGCCCACCGCTGCCGGTCGTCGGCAAATTGTGCGGCTGGTTGAATCCTGGGGCGGCGTGGTGCAAACGCACCTTTCCACACAGACCGACTTTCTGGTGCTGGGATCACGCCCGACCAATTCGCAGTTGGATTTCAGCGGTGTCCAGACGTCCCAGACGGCGGCACTGAAGTCTGAACGGGTTACACAACAGCAGCGCTACGGGCAGTTGGAACAAAAGGCGCAGAACCTTTCCGTGCCCATTCTCAACGCCAATCGCTTCCTGGCGATGATCGGCTATTACGCCCATCCACTGGTGCGGCAGTAATATGACCGACAGGCTATCAGCCGCGTTTGCCGCGCCGGGGCGCAATCGCCGGGCGTTATTGTGTCCCTTTGTCACTGCAGGCTATCCGACCGTTGATCTGCTGGGACCCATGCTGGAATCGCTGCAACAGGCCGGTGCGGGCTGTATTGAATTAGGAATTCCATTTTCTGATCCCATTGCCGATGGGCCGACCATCCAGGAAAGTTATCGTCTGGCGCTGCAAAATGGTGCCACGGTACCACGCATCATGCAGGCGGTTGAAAAAATCCGCAGCGTTGGCTTTTCCCTGCCCATCATGGCCATGGCCAGCTTCAGTATTATTTTCAAACATGGCGCTGATTCGTTTGCCGCTGCTTGTGCCAATTCGGGAATCGATGGGCTGATTTTGCCGGATGTGCCCCTGGAGGAAGCACCGGCGCTGGTTGCCCTGTTAGACAAATATCAACTCAAAAGCAGTCTTTTAATCGCTCCTACAACAATGCCGGATCGACGGGCAAAAATTGCCGCTTTATGCACCGGATTTATTTATTATCTCTCAGTGACCGGTATTACCGGGGAACGACAGTCATTGCCGGCTGATGTGCCGCTGAATCTTAAAGCGTTGCGCGTGATGACGCCGCACCCTATCTGCGTGGGATTTGGAATTTCCCGTCCGGATCAGGTGGCGGAGTTGGCCCCGCTGGCCGATGGCATTATTGTGGGGTCGGCCATCATCAAGACCATTACCCGCGAATTGGCCAGACCGGCACCGGATGTTGCCGCCGCGGTTGGGTCCTTTACCGCAGAACTCGCCGCCGGATTAACGCAATAATCAATAACCCCCGAACCCCGACTCGCCACCTCCCACCACAAAGCCGCTGGCTCTGCCGGCGGTATAGCCTTCTCCTGCAATACAACCCCAAAAAAATATTTTAGCGGTGTACCTGCAATTGCAGTCGCTCAATTCCCCGGTTTATAAACACATCGAATAATGGATCGCAGCCCACCGCGTGGCGTCCATTCGCTGATAATCGTCATTTGCCGCGGTTCCAGGCGTTTTACCAGTTCATCCAAAATAACGTTGGTGACATCCTCATAAAAAATACCTTGGTTGCGAAAACTCTGAAGATACATTTTATAGCTTTTGAGTTCCACACATAACTTGTCCGGAATGTACAGCAAACGAATAGTCCCGAAATCCGGCTGCCCCGTCTGCGGACAAACCGACGTAAATTCCGGCGCAATGTGTTCAATGTCATAATCTCTCGTGGGATGGGGGTTGTTAAAGGTTTCCAACAGGTGCAATCGGCCGGCGTTTTTTTTCATTATATATTCCTTTTCTTTTAACAATTTATGAAAAACAGTCGCCGCATAAGGCGCATGTTTTACGTGTGCTAATTTTACGTTCCGCGGGTGTTCCCATACAGCAGAATATGCAACCGCATTCCAAAGCGAAAGCCCCGCTCGCGGCATATTTCCGCCAGCCAACTACCCCGCGTTTGCACCGCATCGGCGGTAACGCCTTCCGGCATGAGAATAACATCTGCGGGATTAATGGGCGCTGCTTGCGAAACTGTTGCCAAAACCGCATCCACTTCCCGCATATCCTCCGGTTTGCATATAACAAATTTCCATTGCCGCTCAACAATGAGAGCAGAGCGGGCAAACCGTGCCAGAACGTCCCAATTCAATCGCCGCTGCTCGTGCGTTTGCGACCAGGTGGAATGATCCGTCGGGGTAGAATTGGATAATTTCGGACTGATGCTGGCAAGGTCCATGGGCACCTCCTGCCACAGTGTTCCGGCGGTCTCGATGGTAATATGCCGGCCCATATTTTTTAAGCCGGTGACAAGCTCCGGCAATTGCCCCTGCATCATCGGTTCGCCGCCGGTGATAACCACATGCCTGCCGGGCTTTTGGGCCGCCTGATCCAGGATTTGAGAAACCGTCATATTCTCCCCCGTGGGATCCCATGAGCTGTACGGCGTGTCGCACCAGCGGCAGCGCAAATTGCACCCGCTGGTGCGAATAAAAAATGAGGGAACTCCCGTGAGTTTTCCTTCCCCCTGTATACTGTAAAACATCTCCGCTATTTTCATGTTTAATCGCCGCGGTTCTGTTCATACGGTGCCGGGTCGGTCAGGCCCAACTGCTCAAACGCGGCCAGCCGCAGTTGGCAGGCATCACAACGACCGCACGCGGCACCGGTGAAGCCCGGGTCGTAACAGGTCCAGGTGTGGCCGTAATTAACTCCCAGAGAAAGTCCCAGCCTGATAATATCCGCTTTTTGCAGGCTTATCAGCGGCGAATGAATACGAAACTTTCCCCGGCCTTCAATGCCCGCCCGCGTGGCCAGGTTGGCCATGGTTTCAAATGCGGCAATATAATCCGGGCGGCAATCCGGATATCCCGAATAATCCACCGCGTTGACCCCAATGAATATGTCGAAACACTCCAGCACCTCCGCCCAGGCCAAAGCACAGGACAAAAATACCGTATTGCGCGCCGGCACATACGTCACTGGAATGTCGTGTGTCATCTCCGCGGCGGGGCGATCTTTCGGCACCGCAATATCCGCCGTCAGTGCTGATCCGCCGAAGTGCCGCAGATTCAAGTCCAGGACAACGTGCTGTGCAACGTCTAAGCCAGTAGCCAACTGTGCAGCCGCATGAAGTTCCTGCCGATGGCGCTGGCCGTAATCAAAACTCAGAGCATAACATGTATAGCCGCAGTCTTTTGCGACGGCCAGAACCGTGGCGGAATCCAGGCCGCCGCTTAACAGCACAACCGCTTTTTTTATTTTCAAATCCACATCCATCATCCCCAGAGTTTACCGGTTAGTTCGCTGTAAGCCTAGCATAGGCTTGGCATAGGCACCCGATGTTAGCCGGAAAGTTCACCTGCCGATCAAAACAGAAGCGCCAGTGCTTCCAGAAACTCCTAACTTCTGCTCTGACTTCTTCCCCAATTCCAACCCCATCCTCGCAGGTTACCGCACCTATTTTGCCGCACCGCCGGTAATGCCCTTCTGCCATTGGTACCGTTCCAGAAGCTTCCACAGGTCAGCAAGGGATTGTTTATTAACCGCAACCGCATTGTTCAGATATTGCAGCAAGCCCGGCCCCGCCTGATTCTTCCGGGCCTGCTTTTGGGCCGCCTTATCCATGGCAAATTGCCAGGAGTAATCCATATACATCATGACCAGATAACGCTTCTGAAAGTCAGCAGCATTGCTGTGCAGCAACAGCGAGCCTTCGTCATCCGCGATAATTTTCTGGGCTTTGCCATAGAGGCCCGGACGATAAAAGTAATGCAGCTTAACGCGATGCTTTTTTGCCCAGGCTTGGAGTTGTTTTAAAAGCTTTCCCTGACTATTGGACATATAGCTGTTAAAACGGCTTACCGATTTTGACAACCCCTTAAAATCCGCAAGAAACGCCAGTTGGGTTTTATCTTTATGACCCTTCGCCAACGACCGCAATATTTGCAGCACCGCCGGATTAAGCGGCTGCTGCATCACGGGCCGCCGCGGCGCAGAAGTGCTGCACCCGGGAAGGAAGAAAAATAAAACCGGTGCCACCACCAGAACCGCAAAAATATTCATCAACCGCATAAGCCAACTCCTTACCATGGTGCACCTCCCAAGTGTATCCCAGAAGCTCATCGGCGGCCACGCGGCGGGCGGTTGTTTTGCAACATGGCGGCCAATCGCAGCATGGGCCATCCGGAAACAAAGGTGTCAGGTACCTTTGTTTTTAGATGCTTGGGGAACCTGCTTCTCACTGCGCGGGTGAAGGGGGCGACATGTCCTCATCGCCTTGCGCAAGCCCCGGTGGTCAGGTTCGGCTGTATTTATCTGTCGATCAAAACAGTGCCCGGCAGATTAAATCTGCCAGCTAACATTATGCCAGATTCCAGGTTCCAGGTTCCAAGTTCCAGATTACTGGCGAGCACGCGGGTACGCAAAACTGTTTCTGTTGCGGTATACTCGGAGCACTTAAAACGTGCATTTCGTACCGGCGTGATGGGTTTGGAGAAACGTATGGCAACGGGAATCGGATTTATGCGTCCAATGATTATGGGTGTGGTGAATGTAACGCCGGACAGTTTCAGCGACGGCGGTAGATTTTCCACGGCTGGTGGAATTGATCATCAGGCTTGTATAGAGCAGGGGCTTAGCCTGGTGCAGCAGGGGGCTGGCATACTGGATATTGGCGGTGAGGCTTCATCGTTTCATCGGCCGGGCGTGGTGCCGGTCGGCGCGGATCAACAGATTCATCGGGTGGTTCCGGTTATCAAGGGCTTGGCGATGCGACTGGGTGAATTGGGTAAAGCCGACCCGGCGGTCATTATCAGTGTGGATACGCGCTGCAGCGCTGTGGCTCAAGCGGCGATTTCCGCGGGTGCCGGGATGATTAATGATACGTCTGCCGGAGAGCATGATCCGGAGATGTTTGCTTTGGCGGCACGTACCGGTTGTTTTGTGGTGCTTATGCACATGTGGATGGAAAGTCCGCAGCATCCGCCGGTGGCGCGGGAAAATATTTGTGCGGAGGTTTTCGGGTATCTGCAGCAACGGGCGAAAGCGGCGATGGCCAAGGGGGTTGCCCAGGATCGAATTCTGCTGGACCCGGGCTTGGGTTTTGGGAAAGCGCTGGAAGATAACTGGCGGTTAGTGGCGCATATTGACCAGTTGGCGGGCCAGGGTTTTCCGGTGGTTCTCGGGGCCTCACGGAAGAGATTTTTATCAGCGGTTATCGCTGATGGGGCACCGGGCACGTGGGATCAGCGTGATATGGCCACTGCTCTGGTGAGCAGCTTGGCGGCCCAGCGCGGGGTGCTGGTGCACCGTGTGCATAATGTAGCCTTAGCGGCGATGGCCTTGGCGGCTCATGCCCGATGCACGGGCGTGCAGTAAGCAGTTCGACAAGCAATTCAGCACGCAATTTGACGCTGGGCACTTGGCGGGATGTGCGATTCTGTGCATAATTCGCGCATGGGAATTGCCGTGGCCAGTAGCCTGTACGGCCTGATTTTTTTGTTGGTTTGAGGCGCGATGTCGCGGATGGGATTTTGGAATGCAGTTTTTACTCCATGGTGGTTTGGCGGCGGATGTGGGTGAGGCGATGATCCGGCATGGACATCGGGTACACCAGATCGCAGAACTTACTGACCAGACGTCGGCGTCCGGGCCGCCTGACAAGTTGCTTGCTGATTTGGCGCAGCGGCAGTGGTGTCTTTTAACGGCGGATCGTGATTTTATTCATAGCGTTTATGATCAGGGCCTTGCATTTTCTCTTTGTATCGTGCTGTTGCTTGGCGAGCCATCGGAACGCAACGCCGCCGTGGATCGGCTTTTTGAACGGTACAAGCGACTTTCGCCCAAGCGGCTCTATACGGTTACACCCGGACGTGTGAAGGTGCGGCAGTTGCCGGGTTGACAACACGATATGATTGAACTTTCTGAACACAATGCTTTGGATTATTTGCGTCAGCGCTCAAGGGTTTCCCCGGATGGCGAAGTGTTGGTGCAAAGCCTTTCCGGCGGCGTGGCCAATGTCGTGCTTAAGATTATGGACATGAACGCCGGCGCGCCGGTGGGAACGGATATGCGCACGGCCAGTCAGATTAAGCGCGGTATTCCGGATCAGCGCATGCGGTCCGGGGCGTGTTTTGTCATCAAGCAGCCGCTGGAAGAATTTCGTACCGCCGCTAAATGGGCTGTAGATCGTGATCGGGTATGGGTGGAGCGTGACGCACTGATCATGCTGGGAGAAATTCTGCCCGCCGATTCTCTTCCAACGGTTCTGTGGAGTGATGCGGAAAATTATGTACTTGCGATTTCTGTGGCTCCGGTAGGGGTGGTGAATTGGAAAAAGCAGTTGCTGGCCGGGCAGATTGACCGCCGGGCGGCTGAGGCGGCTGCCGAACTTTTGGCAATTTTGCACGCGTCTACCATGAAGGATGCCAAATGGGCGCAACGGTTTGGTGATTCGCCCGGGTTTATCCAGCAGCGCATCGACCCGTACCTGCGGTTTGCAGCGGAGAAAAATAAATCCGCGGCCCCGGCCTTGCGGGATGTCGAAACGGAACTTCTCCATGCCCCCACGTGCCTGATTCATGGAGATTTTTCACCCAAGAATATGCTGTGGCGGGCACCGGGTGACGGCCAAAGTGCTCATTTATTTATTTTGGATTTTGAAGTGGCGTTCTACGGCAACCCCGCATTTGATGTGGCGACACTTTTGAATCATCTGCTGCTGAAGGCGTTTTATTTGAAAAAGCGCTGGCGGGCCGCCATGATCGCGGCGGATTATTTCTGGCAGACCTATCGCGAAACCGCGCCCAAAGCAATGGTGGCGGAAATTTCAAACAGCGGCGGTAGAATTCTCGCCTCACTGCTGCTGGCGCGAATAGATGGTAAATCTCCGGTTGAATATATTACCGAGGAAGATCAGAAAAATTTCATCCGCACGTGTGCGATAGAATTGCTGCTGCAGGGTGATCATTCCATGGATGCGGCCATTGACCATATTGCAGGGTATTTGGATCAGTATTAGGATATATATAATGAAAGCGGGTGCAAAACCGGGTTTGCAGCCTGAAGAGTATGTAAGTGGAGTAAACATTTATATGGATCGCACCTTAATAATTCTCAAGCCGGATTCCGTTGAGCGGGGATTGGTTGGAAACATTATCTGCCGGTTTGAACAAAAGGGATTAAAAATTGTGGGAATGAAACTGGCACGTATTGCTCCGGCGGTAGCGCATGAACATTACGCCATGCACAAGGGCAAACCATTTTATGACTCACTGTTGAAGTTTATGACCAGCGGTCCGGTGGTGTTGCTGGTGCTGGAAGGCAACAATATTATTGATGTCAGCCGCAAGATGATGGGGGCCACGTTTGGCTATAAAGCGGAGCCGGGCACGATTCGTGGGGATTTCGGCGTTTCCAGCGCTTTCAATCTGATTCATGGCAGTGATTCTCCCGAAACCGCCAGAGCAGAGGTTTCACGGTTTTTCAAGCCTGAGGAATTATTTGATTTCAATCGGGCGTTGGAACCATGGATTTATGATTTATCCAGCGGTACTGCCCAGTAATTTTCGCGTTGAGAAATCGCCAGAGCAATTGGAGTGTGCGATGATTATTAAAAGCAGTGATACTGTGCCGGCCAAGCCGGTAACCATGGCCGGATCGAACCGTGTAACGATGCGTATGCTTTTGGGGCCGCTGGAGCAGTGCCCGACCTTTGCTATGCGCAAATTTACGGTTGAACCCGGCGGATTTACACCTCATCATCATCACGATTATGAACATCAGGTGCTGATTTTATCTGGTCGGGGGGAAGCACTGACACCTGAGGGAACCAAGCCGTTGAAACCCGGCGATGTGGTTTATGTTCCGGCCAATGAGATGCACCAGTTTCGTAATTCCGGTGCGGTCAATTTTGAATTCATTTGCCTGGTTCCCGCCCGGGTCCATGCCCCATGCGTGGGCTAGTTCTTTCAAGCCTGATGTTTAGGCTTGACAGAGCACGAGAAGGCCCCGGAGCGTGCCGATATGCCTGACATCGACCCTGAAACTCCCGGAGCAGTCGCGTGCGTTTTCGTGGCGGGAAACAGTCTGGAGCTATTTACCCAATCGCATGTGCTTTTTGAAGCGATGCTGGTGGATATTGCCGCCGCCAAACAATGCGTTTGGCTCGAAACGTATATTTTTGCCAATGATCGGGCTTCGTATGCGATTGCCGATGCTCTGGTGCAGCGTGCTAGGGATGGTGTGGATGTGCGCTTGCTTTATGATGCCCTGGGCAGTCAGCATACTGATCCGGCTATCTTCGAAAAGCTATCGGCCGGCGGTGTTCAGGTACACGCCTATCACCGGGTTAAAGAGGCGGTACGATCCCTTGCGGCATTGGTTATTCTGAATCGCCGCGATCATCGCAAGTTGCTGGTGGTGGATAGACGCTGTGCTTATTTCGGCGGGATGAACATTAACGATCACGGCCACCTGTTTCGGCCAATGCCAGGCGACCCAACCGTTGATCCGGCGGGGGCCTGGCGGGATATGCACATTCGTATGGCCGGTCCGCAACAGGTGGAGGTTGCCTATAGTTTTGAACGATCATGGATGCACGCCAAAGGTGAGAAGATGCCACCGCGCCCCGGCGGCTATCGGCGCGTGAAGTTACTGCAGAATCCCGAATCCATCCACTTTTTTGATACCGGGCCGGGACTTAAGTTCAGCCGGGCACCGCGCGTCTTTCGCCGCCTGTTACGCGCCGCTAACCATAGCGTGATAATCGTCATGGCTTATTTTATTCCCGTGGGGCGTGTGATGGGCGAAATCATCCGGGCGCGGAAAAGAAACCTGCACGTGCATGTGCTGGTTCCCGCCATGACGGATGTCCCTATTGCCCAGTATGGTGCCTGGTATCTGTATCGTAAACTTTTACGAGTGGGTGTCCGGTTGTATGAACGTAAGAACCGCGTTATGCACACAAAAGCGATGGTCATTGACCGGCAGTGGACGGTGGTCGGATCAGCCAATATGGATCCGCGAAGCTTATATATCAACTTGGAATTTATGGCTGTCATACGCTCGACCGCCTTTGCGCAGGCCGTCATTCGCATTACCCGCAACGAATTGCGCCGCAGCCGCCGGATTCGATTCTCTGACTGCGAAAAGCGCACACTTAAGCAGCGATTCCTTAGTACCCTGGCCTATTCCTGCCGCTGGTGGCTATAAAAAAAAAGGCGGGCGCGGCTTTTGCCGCACCCGCCTGAAATTTTCATGAACCCAGAATGTGGGAACAGAACTCAGCTTTCCAGACCGCCGCGGTATTTCTTAGCCGGACGTTCGGATTCAGAGGATTCCCGGTCTTCACCCCATTGGGCGCGTTTGAGTGACAGGCCGATTTTCCGGTCTTCAATATCCACGCGGAGAATCTTGACTTCCAGTTCGTCATCCAGTTTGACCATGTCCTGCGGATTTTCCACCTTGTTGTCCGAAAGCTCGCTGATGTGCAGCAGACCTTCCAGACCCGGTTCAAGTTCCACAAACACACCGAAATTGGTGATCTTCGTGACCTTGCCCTTGACGATCATGCCGGGGTGGTAATTGGTGGGAATAGCATGCAGCCATGGGTCTTCCGCCAACTGCTTGACACCCAGAGCCACGCGGTTCTTCTCCTGATCCACGCTTAGCACAACGCATTGAATGGCGTCGCCCTTCTTGATCATCTCGCTGGGGTGGACAATTTTCTTGGTCCAGGACATATCGCTTACGTGCAGCAGGCCGTCAATGCCTTCTTCAATTTCAATAAAGGCCCCGTAGTTGGCCAAATTGCGGACCTTACCGGTGACAACGGTGCCCGGCGGATATTTCTCGGCCAGCACTGTCCAGGGATTGGCTTCGGTTTGTTTAACGCCGAGGCTGATTTCCTGTTTTCCTTTATTGACTTCCAGCACCACGACATCAACTTCTTCACCCACGGAAAGCATTTCTCCGGGATGATTGATGCGTTTGGTCCAGCTCATTTCGGAAATGTGCACCAGACCTTCAACGCCTTCTTCAAGTTTAACAAAGGCACCGTAGCTCATGATGTTGGTGACCTGACCCTTGATGCGCGTGCCGATCGGGTATTTTTCATCAACATGTTCCCATGGCGAGGCATGTTTCTGCTTGAGGCCCAGGGCGATTTTTTCCTTGTCGCGGTCCACATTCAGAACGGCAACTTCAATTTCCTCATCCAGTTTGACCATATCGGATGGGTGATTGATGCGGCCCCAGCTCATATCGGTGATGTGCAGCAGCCCGTCCACGCCGCCAAGGTCCACAAATGCACCGAAATCGGCAATATTCTTAACCGTACCCTTACGCACCTGCCCGACGACAATTTCGTCAAAGAGTTTCTGCTTGGCTTCGGTGCGATGACGCTCCATGAGCTTGCGCCGGCTGATAACGATGTTGCGGCGTTCAAGATCAATTTTAAGAATTTCTGCGTCGATGATTTTGTTAATAAACTCGCCAATATCCGCCGGGCGGCGAATATCCACTTGTGAAGCGGGCAAGAACACCGGCACGCCGATGTCCACCAGCAGGCCGCCCTTGATTTTCCGCGTGACTTTGCCGCTGATCGGATCGCCTTCTTTTTTGGTGGTGACAATGGTTTCCCAGCCGATGATGCGGTCGGCTTTACGCTTGGAAATCTGGACCAGACCATTTTCTGATTCCACCTGTTCCAGCAGGACGGTGATTTCATCCCCGACTTCAACGGAGGAGGGGTCATCAAATTCCCGCATCAGCGAAAGCACGCCTTCGCTCTTAAGGCCGATTTCCAACACGACATCATCGCCGCGGATATTGACAATTTTACCCTTCAACATTGAGCCATTGGTAAAACTGTTGCCGCTTTTCTCCATCAAGCCGCCAATTTGAGCGTCGTCAATATTTTCATATTTGCTCTGGATTTCCACTGAGGCGGCCTGATCATCCAAGCCTAATTCTTTGAGTAACGCGAAATTAACCATAAAAGATTTGGAACCTTTCCCCGTGATAGCCGCATTAAAAGTAAAGAGACCGCGGAAATGACGGGCGAAAAAGACCGGCCCAGACTTTATTTCCCCAGCTACATCGCTGATGAAAATCCCGGGCTGACGCCTTACCGGGCTTATCCACGGGCTTGGAAAAGTCTTAGCTAAGACAGTTCATCAACCTGTGAATAAGCACATGAGTATACAGGATGGCGTAAATAGATCAAATAATGGCCGTATGCGGAAGAGAGATGAGAGATGGGCGTGGCAATTTTTCCGGGCACCCCGCATCAACTCGACCGGCGAGCCGCCGGGTTTATCCCGGTGGGCTTCAGCATTCCTGTGAAAATGCGGCTTTTTTACCCAGCCCGGAAAAATTGCCACGCCCAGAGAGATTAGAAATGCTCCCCGCACAGAAGCCTCGCTCTACTGGCTCACTGGCTTAAAGATGCGCTGCAGCTTTCCCCGGTCGAGGGCGGAGAGAATTTCCGTGTATTGTTGGTGATTGACATAGCGCTGCAAAGCCAGTGTCAATTCTTTTGCAGATTTCCGCAAGCCGTCGAGTGTCTTATTCATAGCTCGGTGAAAGTTGCCGTTAAACTGCCTTTTCTTGGAGCGAAGCTGCGCCAGTTGCTGCTGGGTTTTCAGTAAGGTTGTAGAGAAATCGGTCAGCGAAGGCAGTAATTTAGAGAGTTGTTGCTTTGTGACCCCCGCGCGGTCAAGGGCGTCGGCGAGGGTTTGTGGAGAAGCCGGGGGAATGGATTGATAATCGAATTCCATGGGCGGTGAGGTGCCGGCGGTAAAGCCCGAACTCATATAGCCCCCCGGGATCGGCTTGCCATTAAGCACAGCCGAAACCGCACCGCGAAGTTGCCACGGAGCCATCCAGGGCCATGCCCCGATCAACTGGCCGTGAGCATTAATTAGAAATGTCATGTTCGGCAGCGACCCATACGCCAGGGCAGTCTTATTTTGTGCGTTATCAACGGTCATGAGGGGAAATTGCAGGTGCAAAACGTGTTGCGCCCGACGGGCGTCGGCAAGGCGTTGAGATTGATCCTTTGCCTGGGGAATTGAAAAGCCTGCAGTTTTGTTAATTTTCAACGCCCGCGTGCCGCCCGCCGGATGAGATTCTTTCTCATACACCAGCAGAACCTGCACTTTGTTTTTCCATTGGCGTGCCAGCCAGTTCACGCTTGGGGCGCTTAGCCGGAACGCCGGTTCGGTAAGACTGCCAAATTCCAGAAGAATTAACTTACCGGAAAATTGCGAGAGCGAAATCTTCTGTCCCGACAATTCCGTGACATGCAACCGCGGAGCCACCGCGCCCAGTTTCCACACCGGCGCAGCCGGGGGCTTGGTGAGAGTTACTGCAGGACTCGGTCCGACGGGATAATCTGCATACGCCGCACCGCTGCCAAGCCCGGCGAGCACGCTGCCGCATAAGGCGGCAAAAAATGCACGGGGCACCGATAAGCAAAATGTCCGTTTCATAATCATCATGTTACCACACGCGCTGAATGGCAGATAGTTGCAGCCCTGCCGGGTGCAACTTCGCACGAGGTTGCGCGTTTAATCCATGAGAAGCCGTTCACGATGTTATTGCGGCACCACGTATCGCCGCCAAACATCCTGATGACGGTTTCCAAATTATGCCGATAACTGAATGTATCGGACTCTGCGGTTATTGAATATCAGGAGTATCTGCCATGCTCACGGCTTCTGAATCGCTCTTAACGCCCATCTGGTCAGATGATTCATTTAAGTGGAATTGGCGAACCGCCAGCCACCTGCTGAATCGCGCCGGCTTTGGCGGCACGCCGGAGGATATTGACGTTCTGGTGCGCATGGGGCCGCATCAGGCCATTGAGAGTATGGTCTACTACCAGAATATTCCGGATCATCTACCGGCATTGGAATTCGGTCCATTATCGCACCGAGCGTTCGCGAATTTTCGTGAAGCACGCCGGTTCCTCAGGCCGCTAAGCAAAAAAGAACGGCGCGAATATTTTCAACTGCTGAACCAGACCGGTTTTTCCAAAATGCAGGAAATGCGATGCTGGTGGATTAACCGCATGTTAAAAACCAAACGGCCTCTCGAAGAGAAAATGACGCTGTTCTGGCATGGGCTGTTTGTCAGTGCCTTTTCATCGGTTAATAATGCGTATCACATGTATGTGCAGAATCAGTTGTTCCGGAAATTTGCCACCGGCAGCGCCAAGGTGTTGACCGTTAATATCAGCAAAGATCCCGCCATGCTGCGCTATCTGAACAACAATCAGAATCGCAAAGGCCATGCCAATGAAAACTACGCCAGGGAACTGATGGAATTGTTCACCATGGGCATCGGCAATTATACCGAAGAGGATGTGCGGCAGTCCGCTCGGGCCTGGACCGGGTGGACATTTGTCGGCGATCGTTTTGTTTTTCACCCGTTCCAGCATGATGACGGTGAAAAGACATTTCTTGGCCACACCGGCAATTTTAATGGCGATGATATTGTCCGCATTATTTTCCAGCAGCCGGCAACGGCCAAACATTTCGCATTCAAGCTCTCGGCTTTTTTCACATCGGATGATCCGCCGCCCGAACTTGTCGATGCCCTGGCCCAAAAACTCCGCGCATCAGACTGGCGTATGGCACCGGTGCTCAAGCAGTTGTTTTCCAGCCGATGGTTTTATTCGGATGCAGTCATGCGGCGCAAGATTAAATCACCCATGGAGTTGGTCGCCGGCAGCCTCTGCGCCTTGAATGTGCCGGTGCCTAATACCAACGGAATGCTCTACACCATGAAGTCCATGGGGCAGGAACTGTTTGAAGCTCCCAACGTCGGAGGTTGGCCCCACGGGAGGGCGTGGATCAACACCAGCACGTTATTTGGCCGCTATGATATGCCGGGATCTCTGGTAACCGGACAGCGGCCTCCCCGCGCGCAAAGTTCAGCGTGGAATCATCCCGATGCCCGGCAGTTAACGGAATTTCAAACCGGCTTTTCGCCGGAGCTGGATTTGGCCCGCGCCGGCGTCGCCACCACAGACGGTGCGGTTGATTATTTTCTCACTCGGCTTATCGCAGATCATGTTGACCCGGCAAAACGCGAGCAATTAATTTGCGTTTTGAATCAATCGGAATCGGCGGAAGGCAAAGCATTAAATCCGGCGGATGGTGGCACGCATTGGCGACTGCTGGAATTGGTGGAATTGATTATGGCCATGCCGGAATATCAGTTGTGCTGATTGCCGCGCGGTGATGGCCAAGGCCCTAACCGGATAAATCCGGCGACAGGGTGTTAAGGAATGTTCCAAAAATTAAATCCTTTAATGAGGTGATTCATGGATACGCTGCATACACGTCGAGTTTTTGTCGGTCGCGGATTAACCATTCTTTCCGCCGCAGCCACGTTGCCGGCATTTCTGCAGCGCACAGCGTTCGCTATGAATAACCCGGCGGATCAGCCGTTGACACAATCCCGTGCCGGGCGCGGGGATGACCGGGTACTGGTGGTGGTGCAGTTGGGCGGGGGAAATGACGGCCTGTCTACCGTTATCCCGGTTGACAATGATGATTATCGGCGGGCGCGGCCCCATCTGGCTATTACGGAAAATTTGCTGCCGCTGGGGAACTCGCTGGCGCTGCATCCCGCCATGAAAGGCATGAAATCGCTTTATGATGAAGGCGAAATGGGCGTGATCCTGGGTGTCGGCTACCCCAATCCGAACCGGTCGCACTTTCGCTCCACCGCCATTTGGGAAACCGGTGAACCGGCAAAAATCGGCAAGCGCGGCTGGCTGGGGCGGTATTTTGACGCCCAATGTTCCGGCACTGATCCCATCCATCCGGATGCGGGCATCAGCATCGGATCGCTTTCCCCGGTCGCTTTAGCCGGAAGTAAATTTCAACCCGTGTCATTTCAGACGCCGGAACAATTTCAGTGGCTGCCCGGGCGCGGCGGTGATAAAACTCATCAGCAGTTAAGAGATGTTTATCGCAGCATCAATGGCATCGGCCCGCATGACACGCCATGCCCCGTGTGCGCCAATCAGGAGTTGGATTTTCTGCAACGCACCGCATTAGATGCGGAAATTTCCGGCCGGGATATACGCGATGCGGTGGAGAAGGCGCAAAACCATGTCAGTTATCCGGCGTCGCAATTGGCCAAGTCGTTGAGTCTGGTGGCCAAGATGATCGCATCCAACTTGCCCACACGGGTTTATTATGTGTCCATGGGCGGCTTTGATACGCACGCGCAGCAACAAAAGGCGCATGACACGCTGATGGCGGAAATTTCCGATGGATTGTCCGCGTTTATGCGTGATCTCAAAGCGCAGGGCCTGCACCAGAAGACGATGGTGGTGACGTTTTCAGAGTTTGGCCGCCGCGTGGCGGAAAATGCCAGTTTGGGAACTGACCACGGTACTGCCGCCCCGATGTTTATTTTTGGCGGCGGCATAAAATCCGGCTTAATTGGCACGCAGCCATCTCTGGCGAAAGAAAATCTGCAAATGGGCGATCTAAAATTCAGCACCGACTTCCGCAGCGTGTACGCCAGCATTTTGTCTAAGTGGCTGCAAGCCGACAGCCAAAAAATTCTGGGCCATGGGTTTAAGACACTGGACCTGATCAAGGCGTGATGCCTCGAACCCGACGTCCCACATCGCGGCAGTGGACCGCACCGATGAATTTTGCGCCCGGAATCTATTTTGGCCTATTTATCGCGTCCCGATACTCCAGCTTTCTGTAATCAGTTCAAAGCGGTATTATTGTCTTCGCGTTAGATGAGAAGCGAAAAAGGTTCGGATACCAATGACCGTTATTTCCGGCGAAATTAAACCTCTGCGGCGCAAGCACGCGGACATCTTGCCCGGCAACATGAATCGCTTGCAACCCGAAGACCGCGCCGGCCACGACTGGTACCGTTTTGTGCTGTCATTTCCACCACACTTGGTGTCGGATTACCTCCACAAATTCGGCGTTGCGCCGGGCGGCCTTGTTCTGGATCCCTTTTGCGGTACCGGTACCACCCTTGTGGAATGCAAGAAGCACCACATCAGTTCGATCGGCGTCGAAGCGAATCCAATGGCCTACTTCGCCAGCGCCGTGAAGACGTCTTGGAGGTTTTCGGGTAGTACCGTTGCCGCCCACGCGGAGAAAATTGCTACCGCCGCCCGCCAACAGTTACAGGAGGACGGGTTCCCGGACGATTACAATCTGCCGCTGCTGTGCGAAACAGGCCTCCCGGTCAAAAGGCAACTGCGGTGCCTACCGGCCCACAGGGCCAAGCTCTTGTTGCGTGATTCGATCAGCCCGATTCCTCTGCACAAGGCGCTTGTTCTTCTGGATGAAATTGATCGATATACCGGCGCGATGGAGGAGGGGAAAATCTTCCGATTGGCGCTGGCGTCGGCATTGGTTCAAAATATCGGTAATCTGCATTTTGGGCCGGAAGTGGGCGTAGGGCCGCCCAAGCATGATGTCGCCGTGGTTGCACAGTGGCTTGCGCGAGTGCGCATAATAGCGGCTGATATGGCCGCGTTACATCCATACCAAAGCGTTCCCGCTACCACAGTGCACGGAGACGCCCGAAGCCTCGCCCAGCTCGCTGCGACGCTGGGGAGCCGGCAAATTTCTGCGGTGATAACCTCACCTCCGTATCCCAATGAAAAGGATTACACCCGCACCACTCGGCTGGAATCCGTTGTTCTTGGGTTTATCTCCGATAAAGCTGAGCTGCAAGGTTTCAAGCGAACCTTGATGCGTTCCAATACCCGCAATGTTTACAGGGGCGATGATGACGGACGATGGGTTGCCGACAATCAAACTGTCCAGAAGTTGGTGGCCCGAATTGAGTCACGAAGGCTTGAGTTGGGCAAAACCAGCGGGTTTGAGCGAATGTATGGCAAGGTTGCCGAATTGTATTTTGGCGGAATGGCACGCCACCTCGCAACACTGCGCCCGTTGCTTAAACCCGGTGCGAACTTGGCATACGTGGTGGGCGATCAGGCTTCTTTTTTCCAGGTGATGATTCATACCGGGGCAATCCTGGCGGAAATCGGTGAAGGTCTGGGTTATAAAGTCGTGGGACTTGATCTATTCCGTACGCGGCTGGCCACGGCCACACGACAGCAACTTCGCGAGGAAGTGCTCGTATTGCGCTGGCCGGGAGGTGGCTTGAAATGAGCAAGACGAAAAGTTCCGACAGTTCAAAGAGAAATTCGGGCAATGCCTACGCCCGCATCATTGAAGCGATATTCTCGCAAAAGTTCCGTCCCGGACCGGATTATGTTGAATTTGCCAGAACGGACATCGAGGAAAATGCAGCGTTCCTGAACATTCCCTTGCCAAAGAACCTTGGTGATCTGATTTACAGTTTTCGGTATCGTCAGCCCCTGCCGGATACGATCCGGCGGATGGCCCCCGCCGGAAGGGATTGGATCATCAGGCCAATCGGCCGGTCTAAATATGCACTGGTGGCCTCAGGTATTACCAGAATTCCCCCGAATCCGAACCTTGCTCGTACCAGGATTCCCGATGCAACTCCGGGAATTATAGAAATGCACCGTCTTGGCGATGAGCAGGCGCTGCTGGCCCGGATCCGGTACAATCGCTTAATCGATATTTTTACCGGGGTTACTTGCTACGCCCTGCAAAGCCATCTTCGCACAACCGTTAAAGCGATGGGGCAGGTGGAAACAGATGAACTTTACGTTGGACTCGACCGGCGCGGTACTCATTTTGTTTTGCCGGTGCAAGCGAAGCGCGGCTCCGACATGATTAACGTGGTTCAATTCGAACAGGATATGGCAATGTGTGCCGAGAAATTCCCTGACCTGACCTGCATTCCCATCGCGGCCTGCGCTATTGAGGATCGGCTCATCGCGCTTTTTGCATTTGAGATCGCCGGTAAAGGGGAACAGCGCACAGTTGCCCTAAGCGCCGAAAAACACTATCAACTACTGCCCCCGGATCAAATTTCAGCCGAGGACTTGCGACTTTACGCGAGAAATACTCTGGAGGCTTAATAGTAGGGGACTACCGTCCGCTATAAGAATCCCGGAACTTTAAGAAGGCAAACCGTATGAATTTAGTAACACTTATTATGCGATGGATTCATATAAGCGGGGCGATTATCTTAATTGGATCGCCTGTTTTTATACGCCTGTTTCTATTGCCGGCTCTGGCCGGTGAAGAGCCTGCCAGCCGGGATGCCATCATTGAACGCATCAATAAGCCTTGGCGGATGTTTCTGGGAATCGTCATTCTATTGCAGATTATTTCCGGTGTTTATTGGCTTCTGGTGGTGATCAATATGGCCGCTGAACCGCCGGTGTATCAGGTATTACTCACGGTTAAACTTCTGGCGGCGTTGGCCTTGTTTTTTCTGTTGTCAGTTCTTGCGGGGCGGGCCACAGCTTTTGCGAGCTTTCGGCAAGCCGCCAAAAAATGGTACGCGGGATGTGTTTTGTGCGGCATGATTATTGTCATGTGCGCCGGCGCGATGCGGCTGGTGCCGGTGAAACATTCAATTAAACTGGCGCATGGAACTGTCAGCTTACGGGATGCCGCCGGTAATAATCCGTGATGCTCCCTTGCTTTATGCAGCCATTCGCTTGCCATACCGCCGGGCAATCGTGACAATGCTGCACAGGCAGTTCCGGCGGGCGGCATGTTGGCGGTCCCGGGTCTGATTTTTGCGGCGGTATGGTGTTGGTTGAATCTGCTATCGGCTCACAATCTGGTTAAACGTTACGGCACACGCACGGTGGTCAACCAGGTGTCATTTGATGTCGGGCACAAAGAAGTCATCGGCCTGCTGGGCCGTAACGGAGCAGGGAAGACCACCAGTTTTCGCATGGCCATCGGTATGATTCGCCCCGACGCCGGGACGGTGCTTTTTGACGGTGTGGATATTACGCATCTTCCCATGTATAAGCGTGCGCGGCGCGGCATGGGGTATCTCTCGCAGGAACCCTCGGTGTTTCTCCGCCTGACGGTGGAACAAAATCTCCTGGCCATTCTGGAACAGACCCGGCGCACCGGTGCCCAGCGCCGTGAAGAAGCTGATCGCCTGCTGGAACAATTCGGGCTGACCAAAACGCGAAGGCAAAAGGCGTATACCCTTTCGGGTGGTGAGCGGCGCAAACTGGAAATCGCACGGGCTTTGATTACCAATCCATCATTGATTCTGCTGGATGAACCCTTCAGCGGCGTGGATCCCATTGCCGTGGAGGATTTGCAGCGCGAAATCCGGCAATTGCGCCAACAGATGGGCAAAGCCATTCTCATTACCGATCATAACGTGCAGCGCACCTTGGAAGTATGCGACCGGGCACTGATTATTTCCGAGGGAAAGGTCATGGCCCAGGGGACACCCAGGGAATTAATTAATAACCCATTGGTGCGCCAGACGTATCTGGGCCACAGTTTCAAAGGCGACGAATTCGGATAATCTATGGGTGAAGCCTGCGTCATTTTTGATTTTGATGGCGTGATCGCCAACACCGAGGAATTGCACCTTGCGGCGTACAATCAAGTGCTGCTGGCGGCGGGAAAAGATGTCGGCCGGGTTATTCAGATCACACCTGAACGCTATTTTTCCCGATACATCGTATTTGGAAATTATGAAGCCTTCCGCCTGATGCTTCAGGATCAGGGCATCGAACCGCCCGCCACGCTTTTGATAAATCTCTGCGCACTAAAAGACAAGATAATGGATGGCCGCATGGGCGAAGCTCCGGCACCCATGCCGGGCGTTACTGAGTTAATTAAATATCTGGCATCGCGCAATGTGCTGTGCGGCATCTGCAGCGGGGCGCGGCGTGCAGAAATCACGACGCTGTTAAAAGCTTTTACGCTGAATCACTATTTTCCCGTGATCGTCTCCATTGAAGATGTCGCACGCAGCAAGCCCGATCCGCAGGGATATTGCCTGGCCTTTGACCGCATCAATGCGCTAAGTGACGGCAATCTGGATATTGCCAAATCCCTGGTGATTGAAGATACCGAAGGCGGAGCCGCGGCCGCCCATGGTGCGAAATTGCGCGTTCTGGGTGTCGCGACCACCAGCAGCCTGAATTCTGTGCAGAAATGGGCGGATTTGTCATTTGCGAATCTGCTTGATGTTCCATTACAACAGTTAGACCAATGGCTTGGAGTAACGGCGGCCGGGTGACAACGAAAATTCTCGGCCGGTTTCCGAATTCGAATTAGTAATTAAGCAAGATTGCCGGTCAACGGTTGCGAAGAAAAGGCTCCCGTTGTTGGCGATCCCGACGTGCCACCGCCGGGCTGATGTTTCGCAATGATGCGCATCGATTGTTCTTGCTCAACCAACGAAGTGGTGTCTATAATAATGCCACGGAGCGTAGGTCGCGCAGAATTTCGCGTGGCGTGAAGATTATTCCACCGAACCGTTATCATTTCCTTCATTACGCCGACGCAAGCGCGAAATATCCCGCCCGGTATCGCGGTTCAGTCGTCCACTTGGTGGCGACGGCGCGATCCGGATTGCTATTTTCAGAACTGCCGCTGTACTTTGTTGGCAACATGCAACGGGTCCCGGCGCGACCCGCGGTGCCGCCCTTCGGCCGATGCTGGCAGAGTAGTGCGGTGCGCGGGCAACTGATTCCACGCCCGGCGATGTGAAAGGAACCGATCATGCAAGTTTATCTCAACAGGCGCTCGGGCCTTACACGATTGGAGCTAATTGTGTTACTGGCGGCCGGTTTCATAACGATCGCCCTGCTGAAACCCACCATCTGTGTCGTTTGCGAATTACCAAACCGCGCCGTTTGTTCCGCCAATATTCGGGGTATCATCCAATCCATGTACATCTACGCGCAGAGCAACAATGGGCGTTTTCCCTGCACACCCGGCCCTAATGGCGTGGCTTACAGTAACGCGCCGCAATATCCTTCGGATCTGCTCCCAAGCCGCACTGCGAAGAAGATAACCGCCGCGTGGTTCGGTAGCGGCAAGGTGCCGCGTGGAAGTGATCTCGGCAATCCGCTGGCCTGTATGTGGTTGCTGGTGTTGGGTGGAGAGGATGTGCCGAAAAGCTTTATATGCCCTGGAGACCCAACGGCCGTTCAGCCCAGTCTGGAATACACAATGACCCCCAACGCGGGAAGAACCGCCGCGTATCAGGCCAATTTTGGCGTTCGCGCTGATGGTCATTCACCTGACCTCAGGGGATGGGGTGAAAGTTACTCGATTGCTTATCCGTGGCTGCCCTTGGCCAACGGCAGCATAGCACGGCCTGGACCGTGGTGGACAGATAACGACAATTCTAATGAGCCTGTGGCCAGTGATATGGCCCCCGCCGATATTCCCACCTCCGGCATTGCCAACCGAATCACGACTGTCCTTCCAAAAGCCAATACCTACGGCAACTTCATCTACAATTCGGGCAATCATGGCGGCGACGGCGAGAATGTCGGCTTCGGGGACGACCACGTATCATGGGAAGTTAATCCGTATTGCGGGATACACCGTGATAATATTTTTACATATTATAGTCGCGACTTTACCGGTTCCGGCGATGTACCGTCCGCGCCTCAGGTCGGATTGAGCGGCCTGGGCACGCGGGTTCCCGCGCCGGTTGTCCATTTTTCCAGGCGTTCGTTTTACGATCTGTGTATGGTTCCCGTGCGTTCGGTAAGCAATGGAGAATGGTAAAAGAGCTGTTGTCGCGAAAGGAGTAGGCCATGTTAGATCAAAAAAGTAGTGGATTTACGATGCTGGAACTGATCGTGCTGGTGTTCATGTCCGCGATATTGTTGGTCGTATTAATGGAGTCTTTGGGTACGGGCGAAGGCGGGTGGGCAAAACGCGATATTTGTTCCGCCAATATCCGAGGGATCATTCAGGCTATGTATATATACGCTCAGAGTGACAACGGCCGATTTCCCTGCACTCCCGGGCCGAATGGGGTGGCGTACAGCAACGCGCCGCAGAACCCTATGGGTTTGCCCGCCCAACCTACGGCACAAAAAATGACGGCAGCGTGGTTCGGACACGATAGCTCTCCGCATGGGAGCGACTTGGGCAATCCGCTGGCCTGTATGTGGTTGCTGGTATTGCAGCACCAACTTAAACCCAAGGAGTTTATTTGTCCGCATGACCCAATTGCAACGACACCATCCGAGGAATATTTGGCTGCCGGTGCTACTAATACTACCGCGGTGCAAGCAAACTTCGGTGTAGTGTCCGGCGGCGACACGCCGAACTTGATGGGACGGGGGGAAAGTTACTCGATTGCTTATCCGTGGCGGCCTTTGGCCAACGGCAGCATCGCACGGCCTGGACCGTGGTGGACAGAAAACGCCGATTCCTATGTCCCCGTAGTCAGCGATATGGCCCCCGCCGATCTCCCCGCATCCGGGAATGCCAACCGAATCACGACAGTTCTGCCAAAAGCCAATACCTACGGCAACTTCATCTACAATTCGGGCAATCACAGCGGCGACGGCGAGAATGTCGGCTTCGGGGACGACCACGTATCATGGGAAGTCAATCCGTATTGCGGTGTACACCGTGATAATATTTTCACCTATTATAGCCGCGACTTTACCGGTTCCGGCGATGCACCCTCAGCGCCCCAGGTCGGCTTGAGCGGCCTGGGCACGCGGGTTCCAGCGCCGGTTGTCCATTTTTCCAAGCATTCTTTTTACGACCTATGTATGGTTCCGGTGCGTGAAGTTAACAGCGGAGCGTGGTGAAGATGTCTCGGTAGTGCGAGGAGACTGGCTATGGAAACGATGGGAATTCAGCCCGAACGGAGTGGCAACATCGGTCGTTTTTTGATGCGCCGGGTGTTGCCCGGCAAAAATATCGCAAGAATTGTTCTGGCCCTTGCGCTGGGGTTTGCGAGTATTGCCGCCGCGACGGTCAATATGCGACCGTCCGCAAATAATTCCGCGACCACGATTCCGGAATCGCTTTGGCAAGGACAACTCGCCGAACGCCGCGATGCGGTTTGTGCGGCGGTTGTACTTGCATTCGATGGCGTCACAGTCGCGGCGATCGGACTGGGACTTGAGTTCAAAAAGTCTGGCCGCCGCAACGCGACAAACGCGATAGTCTTTATTTTTCTGATATTGGGATTGTTGTTTTTGTGTCTCGTGCTTCCCGTCCCACTGTTGGCCCGGGCGGTGGAAGTTATTGCGTTACCGTTATAACCACCACGGATTGTTATCCGCACCGCCGTGGGGACGGTCCCATGCCCACCTAAAAGGCGTATAATCGGACTCGGAGGTTTTAACAATGCCCACGTTCGGATTATTGTTCGTCTCCCTGCTGCTGATTGGAGCGCTTTGGTGGGTCAAGGAAATGTTCGGGCGATGGCGGGCCGATCTTGAAGAACTGCGTGATCCGCAGACCGAATGGATTCCCCGCTTATGTCTCATCGGCCTGTGGCTGGTAACACTTGTGATCGCTTTTTTCGCGATTGGATTTGTTCTCATCGTTCTCCTCTCAATAATTTCCGGCCTGCGGTCTTTGCTATAAAGGGCGCCGTTGCGCCGACTTTCAGGTGTTTACCGACAGGCGATCAGGGCCGCGGGCTGGGAGGTGCGTCACTTTCGTTAAGCGACATATAATCAAACTCCAAGCGCCGGAGAAACCGTACATCTGTCAAGGAGATATCGCGCTCGGCGCGGACTTCGCTTTTTTCTGTTTTAATACCGGCGCATGAATTTAATAAGCCACAAAGTTTCCCAAGAGTGGTTTCCACGGCTACGCGCTTTTCCGGGTGGTTGTAGTCTTCGTCACGCATGGCTGCTACCACATCAATTCTGTACACTTCCCCGTCCGGCAATTCAATCTCGTCGGACAGCAGTACGTAGAGCGTGCAAATGGCGCTTCCTTCCC
The DNA here is from genome assembly GCA_021808105.1 of Planctomycetota bacterium. Classification (GTDB taxonomy): domain Bacteria; phylum Planctomycetota; class Phycisphaerae; order WQYP01; family WQYP01; genus JAMDCX01. The sequence goes on along the minus strand of JAKBCC010000004.1, from coordinate 811 downwards.
TGGACATCAATTTATTTATATTCTTTCCTTGAGCCTGAAGCCGGTTATTGAAGCTGTCAGGGAATGCGGTGCGGATATAGCGTCGAGCTGTCCACGTTGAGAGGGATTGGACATTTTCCAGGGAAAGGGTCAACATGGGGTCCGGGGTTAAATCGACCAGATGCCGTCGCTCAATGAATGTTCTGGAACCCGCGTGGAATTCCACCCATTGTTCATGAATCCGGATTTGCAAACGTCGCGGATTCTTCCCGTAGGCCACGGTGCCGTCGGGGGCGGTGACAATCTGGGCGCCAACAAGTTCAACATTCGGTTCGTTGGTGAAGTCATGATGATGAATGTCACAATCATGTGACAGCAAAACCCAATGTGTGACATCCTTTTTCAGTTCGGCAGACTTTAGACCGGGCACCGCGCTCAATTCCACGCCGGCCTTGACGACCGACCCCTGCCGCCAAGCCTTTTGACGTATTGTGCTTATCCACGATTCATTGTCCGAAGTTTCGGCCATTCGGTCAGCTTTCGTCCATTGGGCGGCGCGTCATGAGGTCAAACTCCGCCGAGTCTGGTTGGCCCAGCGGAAGGTTGAAGCCGCGATTCCTGGCGTCCTCGATCAATCCGATGCGTTTCGGGGCCGTTACTGCCGCCCTTAATTCCGCCAAACGCCGCCGAATTGACACTTGGTCTATTTTTTCCGCCTTCAGCATCTCTAAGAGGCTTGTGCCGGTTTCATCTGGGGAAGTTAACGCCTGCGCGGGCAGCGGCAAATTAGATTTCTTGTTCCAGAATTCCGCCAGGGCGTACACTTGATTTA
>JAKBCC010000105.1 GCA_021808105.1 Planctomycetota bacterium | reverse complement strand
CAAAGTCACAAAGCAGGAGATGGCCACATTGAATTTGGAGCGGGACCCATTCCACGGAGAGTGGAATTACACCCTGAAGCCACGGACCGCTGCCGTACAAATGTAAATGTTATTTTTTAACGGGCCCATAGGCGGCGCATGGGTACCGGGCGCGCCGGTAAGAAGCACGTACCACTTCGAGTTGGGTGTTATGCTTGCCAGGGAATTTTTTCTTGCCCAGGAATTTTATTGGGTTAATCCCGCTAAATTGCCAACCCCCGCGGAGTGGGTCGCAGTCCGCCGGATCCGGGTCAAAGATGCGGTAAATCTGATCTGGTGGTTTGGAAAAACCGAATATCCGAAGGCCGACAACCGCAAAGTTCTCCAGCCCTACAGCGAAAGCATGAAAAGCCTGATCCGGAACGGATACAAGGCGAAAAAACGCCCATCCGGCCATGATATCTCCGATCATTTTGGAAAAGACAACGGCGGCGCCATTCCTCCCAACGTGTTAACGATTGCGAATACGGAGTCAAACAGCCGCTACCTTCGCCGTTGCCGGGAACTGGGCATCAAAGCTCATCCGGCAAGATATCCTGAATCGCTGGTGGGGTTTTTCATCGATTTCCTTACTGATAAGGGCGACCTGGTACTGGACCCTTTTGGAGGCAGTAACGTCACCGGGGCGGTCTGTGAATCCAAACGGCGATCCTGGATAACATGTGAATTGAACCTGGAATACCTCAATGGTTCGCTTGCCCGCTTCGAAGACGGCCCGTTGTTGTCCCGATCAACCGGATCATTGCCGCACACGCTCTTTACGGAGATTTAAGCTTGCACGGAATTCCCTTCCCGAAACTGATCGCACATTTCATAGCTGCCGTCGAGCGCTCCGGTGCGACGATACTCCGCGCGGACGAGACATCGCGGCGGCCGGCACAGATGAGAATCCTCGGACCCGACGGCCCCACGGTCTGTTGTGTCTTTCTTTGGACAATCACGCTGGGAGGGGGCGGCCCCGCCGTGCGCCCTGCCGGTGAAAGACGGATTCAATTGACAAACGTCAGCCGTTTTCCGTTGAGGCCGGGAATGAGAACCATCGTCGGCGGCTGGAGCGATGAATTCGGCGTCTATGCGTTCTGGGATCCGCGCCGGCATCGGAACTTCTCATCGCGGTCGCCAAGCCTTCAAATACGTGCGGATGTACTTGAACAAGCCAGACGAGATGGAATTGCAACATTTCTGCGCCCGTCCGCCGAGGGTAAAGAGGTCGTGGTGGCGGTCGATCCTCCATCGTTGCTTTGGTACATTCAAAATGGTGAAGCTCTCCACAATACCGATACCGAAACCGGCGCGCAATTAGTCCACGAGTTGATCAGTCCCGCGCCGGAAAGTGAACAAAAAATAATAGAGTCGTCGCGATCGGAGAATGAGACAATCCGCCGGCTGGAGCTTGTGCAGACGATGCGCGCTTTTCGGGAGTCCAGATTTCGACCGCAGGTCCTTCATGCCTATTCCTACCGCTGTGCGGTGTGTGGCTGCGCTTTGAAGTTAGTGGACGCGGCGCACATTATTCCTGTGAGCCATCCCAGGAGCACCGACGAAATAGACAATGGGATCGCGCTGTGCCGCTTGCACCATTCCGCCTACGATAACGGTCTGCTTGGCATTCGCTCCACCCATGAAATCATTTTAAACCCGGATGCGATCCGTCGGCTCCGAGACGCGAACCTCCTTAATGGCTTGGAAGAATTCCGCAGTGTGTTACCGCAAACCATCCGCGTGCCCGCCAGTCGGGAAGCCTGCCCGAGGCCGGAAAATCTCCGTACCGGTCTTGAGGCCAGGCAATGGCCCAGGCACCTTGTGGCCTGAACCCTCCGCCGGAAAAGATCTCGCCATGCGTTACGCACCGATTCCAGAGTACTAACTCCTAACTTCTAACTCCTCGTCCGGCACCCGCAGTGCTCGTTTCAGGATTTTTCCGGTGGGGGAGCGCGGCATGTCTTCCAGGAAATAGACGTCGCGGGGCATTTTATACGGGGCCAGACGCTGGCGCACAAATACACGTATTTCCTGGGCGGTGGGTTTTTCGGTGAGGCCTGGCTCGAGTTGAATAAAGGCCACCGGCACTTCGCCGCGCTGCGCGTCTTTCACGCCGATGACCGCCGCCAACAATACTGCGGGGTGCTTCCGGAGGACTTCTTCAATTTCATAGGGGGCGATTTTTTCGCCGGCCATGATGATCAATTCTTTCTTTCGCCCGGTAATAAATAAAAATCCGTCATCATCAACCCGTGCGATGTCACCGGTTTTAAACCATCCGTCGGCGGTGAGCACGGCCGCGGTTTCGGCGGGTTTATTTAAATAGCCTTTCATGACGTTGCGCCCGCGAATCCAGAGTTCACCATCCTGATTCGGGCCTAGAATCTTCTCCGCTTCATCCACGATCCGCAGTTCCACATTCGGCAGTGCCTTGCCGACGCTGCCGGGCTTGTGGGCCCAGGGGACGCAAAAACTGACCATGGGAGAGGTTTCCGTTAAGCCGAAGCCTTCCAGCATATCAATGCCTAACTCCGATTTATATTTTTCCAGCAGGGCCAGCGGCAACGCCTCGCCGCCGCTGATGGCGTACATGACACTGGCCATGCTTTCGCGGGAAACACTTTTGCAATTCGCCAGCAGCGCGTACATGGTAGGGACGGCCAGCAGCACCTGAATTTTATTTTTTACAATCAGTTCCAATGTAGCAGCGGGGGCGAAGCGGGCCTGATAAATCACCCGGCAGCCCAGGCTAAGGGGCACTAAAAAGCCGGCCATCAGCCCCAGGGCGTGAAACATGGGCAAGACGCCAAGAAACGTCATCTGCTGACTGAATTGGGCATGGGCGATGGCATCGGCGGCGTTGGAATCCAGGTTGCCGCTGGTGAGCATCACCCCTTTGGGCGAACTGCTGGTGCCGCTGGTATACAAAATTACCGCCAGGTCATCAGGCTGGCGCTGCGGCAGGCGTCGGGGCCAGGGAATTTTCTTAAAAGACAGGTCTTCCATGAATATAACCTGCATGCCGGCGGCTTGAAGCGACTTGGCCAATTCATCAAAATAATGAATGGTGATAACGGTTTTCACCTGGGCATCCCGGCAAATGTCAATCAGCTCCGGCGGACGCAAAAGATAATTCAAGGGCACCACCACGCGCGATGACCAGCGGGCAGCGGCAAACGCTACGGCAAAAGCGCTGCTTTGTGGTAACAGCAGGCCGATGCGTTCCTCATGGTCCGCCAGCTTATCCAGATAGCCGGCCATCAGATTGCTGCCGTGGCGCAACTGCCCGAAAGTCAGGGTTCGTCGGTCATCAATAATGGCAATTTCTTTGGGGCGGGATTTACCTTGTACAATGACTTTTTCCAGCAGCATGTTGCACCTTGAACCACAGGGCCTGATGCGTTGAGTTTAGTCGTAATGGCCGTCCGGTACAATGGGCGGCGACAGGGTGGCAACAAACAGGTGGCTCTGTGCGTTCTAACGGGTAAAATACCACGGTTCAACCGGCCTGCGGCCACCGCCGCCTGCCGGGAAAACTTTTGGAGGTCATGGAATATGAAAAATGCTACGCTTGTTGGGTCAATCCTGGCTTCGCTGGTGCTGTCGGCATTACTGGGGGGCTGCCAGCAGCCGCTGCAAAATGTTGCCATTCCCGCGCCGCAGGATCAGGCGGCGTATCAACCACAAGTATATTCCAAGCCGCTGCCGCCCAATGCCTACGGCGCCCCGGTAACGGGAAATCCTTATGGCACGCATGTCGCGCTGCCCGATGAGGCCGCGTATGTGCAGGCATATCAGGCACAACGCGATCCGCGCATGATGGTGGAGGTGCTTTTAGGGCAGGGCGGTGCCGCAGCCGGGACATTTCATCTGGGCAGTGAAGATTTTGACGCCATCCAAATTTCGATGATTGAATATCTCAATGCCAATGGCCAGGTGGATATTCAGGACCCTTCGATGGCTCAGAAGGTTCTGGCCAGGGAAAGTTTCCTGCGCCTGCAAAATGGGGATCCCAAAGTGCTGCCGCTGTTAAAACAGCAGCTGAAGACGGACGTACTGATTGAAATCCAGGCTGCCCCCACGCAGCAGGCTTCTTACGGAAATGCCGTGCGCCTGTTAGCCCAGGCGGTCAGCACCACCGACGCGCGCGTGCTGGCGGCCACGTATGTGGATATGCCGCTGCCGGCCAGCAAAACTAATATAAATATGTACACGGGTTACTTGTCGGACAAGGTGATGCAGAAGCTGGCGGCAATCTGGGGTGGCGGGGCCACGGCCTACAACCCGATTATTGTCCGAATTTACAATGCGGCCGGCATTGATGACGTGCTGGCCATCAAGCATTTTGTGCAGAGAGTTCCCGGCGTGCGATTGGTCATCGACCGCGGCATGACCGGCTCAACTGCCACCGCCTATGGCCGATTGGCCATTGAATACAATGGTGCCCCGGATGATTTTTATTCCGCCCTGAAACAGGAAATCGGCGTATCCACGGGACTTAAAGCTGTGGATTTACAGAATAACACGGTGGACGTGCAGATTACCGGGCCAATGACACTGCGCACCACGACCATTAAAACCACCACGCGCGTGCAAACCACCCGAACGCAGGTGAGAACCATTCACGAAACCCCGATCCAACCGGCACAGCAATAATTGCCGTCGGCATGAAGGAGCAATTACAATGTTACGAAAAGCCAGTTCAAGCGTATCATTTATTGGCGTATTGGCCGCATTTTCCCTGGCCTGCCTCCTGGGCATATCCGGCTGTCAGGGGCCGATAGTTCCCAATCAAAATACCCTCAATCCATTTCCGCAGGTGCATCTGACCAGCTCCAATTTGCAAAGCGAAATTCTGGTTAATGAACCGATTGTCAGCCGCGTGGGCGACGGGCAGTTGGATGTGGTTATACCGGTGCGCAATGTCACGGCCTATGAATTGTATTTGGAATTTCAATACACGTTTCTCAACGCCCAGGGTGCCCACGCCCAGGAAACCTCCGGGTGGAATACCTTACGCGTGCCCGCATATTCCATGGCCCAGATTCACTTCACCAGCCTGACCCCAGCCGCCAATTTCGACTGCACGATCCGCCGGTTGCCTTAACAGCATCAGATCATATTGACCTTCCGCCCCCGGACGGTGAAGCGCACGGCGGCGGTGAAGATCAGCACCATGGTGACCAGCACCAGCACGGCGGTCCAGGCCTGATGACGCCAGGCCGGCTCGGCGGATTGTGAGTATTGCCATATTTTTAACGTAAGCGACGGATAGGGCTGGCTGGGGTTATACACCGCCTGATCATTGCCCAAAGCGGTAAACAGCAACGGTGCCGTTTCACCGGCGACGCGGGCGATTCCCAGCATGATGCCGGTGGTAATGCCGGCCTTTGCGGCGGGCAGGATCACCATAAATAATGTCTGGGCCTTGGAGGCCCCCAGGCCCGCCGAGGCTTCCCGGTGCGGGTGCGGCACCAGGCGCAGCATTTCCTCACTGGCCCGCGCCACAATCGGCACCATGATAAACGCCAACGCCAACGCCCCCGACCAGCCCGACTGCTGGTGCAGGGGGACAACCACTAATTGCCAGGCGATCACGCCCAGAAGAATCGTCGGCGTCCCGGCCAGTAAATCCATGACCAGTTGTGCCAAGTAACTGAACCACCCTTTGCCGGCATATTCTGCCATGTAAATGCCGCACAACATGCCAACGGGCACGCCTAAAACGCTGGCCAAGCCGACCAGAATAACGGTGCCAATAATGCAATTGCGCATACCTTCCGGTGATTGAAGCGGTAAATTCGTAAAAAATGCCGGCGTCATATACTCAATGCCCCGTATGCCCATATACGCCAGCACCACAAACAGCACGGCTAATGCCACCGCCGTACACAGCGTGCACAGTGCCATGGCTCCCCGGCTGATCCAGCGCCGGCCGGGGCTGCGTCCGACAAACGGGTTGGTCGTAGGTTCTATTACATCTGCACGCATGGCGTCTATCCTTTCAGGCTCCCAGGCGATCAGGCAACCTTCCGTTCCCGATCGATGCGTGCCATCAAGGCACGCGCAATGACGTTGGTGACCAGCGAACTTAACATCAGCACCAGCGCCACATAAAACATGGCGCTTAGGTAAATCGGGTGATCCGCTTCCATAAATTCATTGGCCAGCACCCCCGACATGGTCTGGCCGCCGGCAAACAGACTGGCGCTGATGTGGTCCGTGTTACCGATGACCATGATCACGGCCATGGTTTCCCCAATAGCCCGCGCCATGCCCAGCATTACAGCCCCAAAAATTCCCGCCCGGCAGTACGCCAGCGCCAGGCGCGTGGTTTGCCACCATGTTGCGCCCAGACCATAGGCTCCATGTTCAATTTCCTGCGGGAATTGCTGTAAAACATCGCGCGTAATGGCGGTAATAATGGGCAGAATCATAATGGTCAGAATCAGGCCGCCGGCCAGAAAATCACTGCCGGACGGGCCGCCATGAACCAGATTAGCCGGGAAGAATTCAATGCGGCCGCTGGGATATTTTCCCACGGGAATGATGCTGATATGTTTTAAGGCGTCGTAGAGAATTGGCTCGAGATAATTCTGCAGCCACGGGGACATGACAAAACAGCCCCACAAACCATACGCAATGCTCGGAATAGCCGCCAGTAATTCCACTAAAAAGGAAACCGGTCCGGCCAGCCAGCGCGGTGCAATGCGGGTAATAAATATCGCCGTTCCAATACTTAACGGCACGCCAATTAACAGCGCCAGAAATGTTGTAACCCCCGTGCCGTAAAGAAAGGACAGCACGCCGTACTTATCGCGTCCGGGAACGGGATTCCACGCTTGCGTGGTAAAAAAATGCCAGCCAATCTGCCGCAGTGCCATCCAGGAGCCGTGGATGAGCACCGCGAAAACAATAATTAAAATGGTGATGGTCAGCAATACGCCGCCCAGGGCTGCGGCTTTGGTAGCAGCGTCAATACCCCGGCGAAACGCGTTTTGTTGAACATCCACGAACGGATTGGGCGGCAATGTCGGATTGGTTGATGCTGTCATACGTGCTTGAGTCTCAAAATTGTTTCCCTGCGGCGGTGATTCTACTTCAGCTTATCATGTACAAAAGGCAGTCCCCACGCGATCGTATCTTGTGGGGACTGCCAGGGTCTTGCATTGTTGAGTCAAGGCGGTTGGCGCCTTGTCATCGGATCACATCCAATGCTTACTTCAGCGGCTGACCTTTCCAGGTTACGTCGGACAATTCAGCGAGAACTTTTTTCCGCATCACGCCGCCGAGTTTGATGTATTGCATGCTCTTGGCGTACTTTTGCCCTTTGGTAAGCACCCAGTGAATGAATTCCACCGTGGCTTTGGCTTTGGCCTTGCTCATGTAGCCCAGGTCCTGATCAATAATCAGATACGTGAAACCCGAAATCGGATACGCGGTACGACCGGTCGGGTTGATAATCGGCAGGCGGAAGTCCGCCGGGAGATTAGCCACCACAGCCTTTTGTGCGGCAATAACCGCCGGGATTGACGGACGGATTTTAAAGCCGTCTTTGTTGATCAGGGTTGCGGTGGGGAAGTGGCCGATGATGGCGTAGGCATATTCCAGATAGCCCAGGCCGCCAACGGTTTTGTCAATTAAAGCGGCCACGCCCGGGTTGCCTTTGCCGCCGCGTCCAACGGGCCACTGTACGGATGTGGACTGGCCAACCTGTGTCTTCCACTGGGGGCTGACTTTGGACAGATACCCGGTGAAAATGTAGGTGGTGCCCGAACCATCTGAGCGGTGCGCTACCAGAATGCGCAGGTTCGGCAGGCTGACACCCGGATTCAAGGCCTGAATTTCCGGGGCGTTCCAGTGCGTCACTTTGCCCAGATAAATATCCGCAATCAGTTTACCGTTCATGACCAGGGGCTTATGTATCATGGGCAGGTTGTAGCTCATCACTTCCGGCCCGGCGACTTCCGGCATGTGCAGAACATGCCCGCCGGCGGAGCTGATCTGGGAATTGGTCATTGCGGCATCGGATCCGCAGAAGTTGATGGTTTTGTTAATCAGGCCGTTGATGCCGCCGCCGGAGCCGATCGGTTGATAATCAACCTTAATATTGGGGTGGCCGGCCATGAAGTGGGGAATCCACTTTTTGAGCATGATGGGGGCAACAAAGGTTGAACCCGCACCTTGAATTTCAACGGCGTTGACCGTTGTGGCCATGCCGGTGCAGGCCAGTGCCGCAGCCGTGGCTGCCAGGAGACCGTTACGCAGTGCCTTGAACATTTTTCAGTTCCTTTCCATTAAATTCTTTCTTGCCGGTCGGAACTCCCGAACCTGTCGCAATGTCGAAATCCATATCCAACAGTCCATATCAGACCGCCATCGCGCTAACTGCGTGTTAAGGCCGCACTAATATTTGGTTTGAGTTGCAATGTAAGACAGGCTGTAAAAAGACCGCGGATCACGCGGATTACGCGGATAAACGCCGGGCTTCCATCCTTCGAGAGTTCTATACGCATCGCTCACAACGCCGTTTGATAACTGTAATGACAATCAGAACTACTTTTCTCCGCCGCCAATACCGCAACGAACCCACCCCCCTTTTCGATTGGGGCTTGAGAGTAGAAAGTGGAAAGTAGACCGCAGGATGTGATGTTTTGTTGCGGCGACAGCTGCTATCATACTCCCAGCCTTATTTGCTCCGTTCACCTGTCTAAATCATCTGCTCTATCGGGCTGCACCCCGATTCCTACGGGTATCCGCGTTATCCGCGCAATCCGCGGTTTTCTCCCGTTGTGCGCGCCGATTCCAATCGATGCCGCTGAACGGTTACAATCCTGTTATGGCGAACTATGAGAAAGATGAAGCGATCTGTTTGCGCGTCATCAACTTTTCTGAAACCAGTCAGGTGGTGACTTTGTTTGCCCGGCAAGCCGGGTTATTGGCGTTGCTGGCCAAAGGGAGCCGCAAGATGGCCAAGGCCGGCACCTTTTCTCTGGGCGCGCCGATTGATCAGGTGGCCCGCGGCGAGGTCGTCTATATTCCCCCGCGTGGAACTGCGGAACTCGGCACGCTGACCGCCTGGAATTTAATTGACTATCATCCTGCCATGCGGAAGTCATTGCCGGCGTTTTTTGCCGGACAGATTATTTGCGAAGTCATGATGATGCTGCTCTCGGGGCAGGAGTCCCACACGCCCTTGTACGATGAACTTGCCGCCGGTCTGGCAGCGCTGGGCGGCAGCCAAACCCAGCGGCTTTTTTTAAGTATCGCCAAGCGCATTTTAATTTCCACCGGCTATCAACCCGAGATGGAATATTGCCTGGTGTGCAAAGCGCCGGTGCGCCCCGGCGTACCGGCGCAGTTCGGCCCCCAGCGGGGCGGCGTGTGTTGTGTTGATTGTCCCGCGGAATCTAAAGCTCTGCGGGTTGATGGCGGCGTGCTGCTGGCGCTGGCCCGGTTGCCGGTGCCCAGCACACTCATAACCGCTGCCGCATCCAAACCTGCGGCTGCTCCTGCCATGCGGGCCGCTGCCATGGTGCTGATTGCGGCCATCGAGACGGCGGCGGATCGCGGGCTTAAAACGCGCTGGGCATTGGAGGCACTTTTTGGTAAAACCAAGGCACTATGATGAACGAAAATCCAACCGCCCCAAGTGCCCCGGCCTCACCTTCGAGGCAGGTGATCAAACGTCCCCTCTTACAAGGGATACTTTTCCTCGCCGGAATCGTACTGATCATCGCGGGCGTGCTTAAAGGATATGATCTGCTGCGCGGGGCGGTGACTAAAAATTATTTCTTCCATACCACTGAAGTGCTCATGGAATTAGCAGCCGGGATCTGGTTTATCAGTTCCGTTGCCGGCTATTACGCCTTGCGCGCCGGCGCGCTCCTATTTACCGTATTTTTGGCCGTTTCGCTGCACCGTGCGTGGCAAGGGCAGGTAAATTGCGGCTGCTTTGGACCGGTGCCCATGAATCCATGGATCACCGCAACCATGGATGCCGCATTCCTGCTGTTGTTATTAGCCGCAATGCCAAAGCTCCCGAAGAAATCTCCATCGGTCGCCTGGCGGAAGATATTTTCAGGGATCGTGGCATTGGGAATTGCAGCGGGCGTGATTGAGGGGAAAGTTTATCTTCAGCCGGGAATGCTGCACGCCAATGGCACAATAACGGGCGGCCACGGCGTCATATTCATGCAGCCGCCGGCCTGGGATACCAAGCGTTTCCCGGCGGCCAATTATATTCCGGGCAGCAGCGTTCTCATGCACGGAAAGTGGTTGGCGGTTATTTATTTCCACACCTGCCCGGTGTGCCAACATGCCATCGCCGGCATTTCCCGCCACTTGGCAAAAAGTCCCGATCACAACGTGGCGCTGGTTCAACTGCCGCCGTATGGCCCGCTGCCCAGGGGTCTGGCGAATTCTAAAATGTTACGCCTGGCATTTGAAGATACCCATATCTGGCGTCCACCATTTCTGCCGGTGCTGGTGGATCTGGACAACGGGGTTGTCACGCGGGTGCAGTCGTATATTCCAGGGAGCTGGTTCGGGTTTTAACAGGGGAAGTTTTCCGTTCGCTGCCGAAAGGATCGCGTTAATTACCCCCGCAGTTCCAGCATGGCAATAATCACAATGGCAAATACCAGACAGCCCAGCAGCAGCAATACCAGGGGGTCCTTGAATTTTTGAATCAGCGTGCGGGATCCCAGATCAATGGTTGGTTCTTCTTCCGCTTCCACCATATCCACCTGATCCGAGGGATTGGAATCTGCGGCGGCTTTTTCAATTTTCGCCAGCGTGGTGAGATCATAGGCACGCCGGGCGAGCTTAGGTGGATCACCATGCGCCACTGATTCCAAGTCCGAAAGCATGTCCGACGTGGAGGAATACCGCTTGGCGGGGTCTTTGGCCATGGCCACTTCTATAATTTCGGAAATGCCGGCACTTAAGCTGGTGTTCACGTGATCAGGCGGCACCAATTCCTCTTTCAGATGTTTATGCATCACCGCCGCCGGCGAGGGCGCTTCAAAGGGGACGCGACCGGTGACCATGTGGTACATCGTGGCACCGAGCGAATAAATGTCCGCCCGGAAATCAATATTAAGCTGCCCGCGAATCTGTTCGGGGGAAATGTAATAGGGGGTGCCATACGCTTTGCCCGCTTCCGCGGCGGCAGCGACTTTGTCATCAGCCTCGCGCGCCAACCCCATGTCAGCGAGCTTGGCGATTCCTTCGGGCGTCATCATGATATTCTTGGGTTTAACATCCCGGTGAATCAGGCCATTGAGATGGGCATGAACCAGAGCCCGGCAAACCTGCATGATAATTTCCAGCGATTGCTTTTCCGGATACGTTTTTCCACTGTCTATCAGATGATCATAAACCGTTTTGCCCGCCACATATTCCATGACAAAATAGTGGTATCCCCCCGCTTCGCCTACATCATAGGCGGCTACAATATTAGGATGGTTTAATTTGGCGGCGGCTTTGCCTTCCATGTAAAATCGGTCTACGAATTCTTTATTTTCGCTCATGCGTTTAGGCAGAACTTTAATCGCGACAATTCGGTCTAATGAAAGCTGCCGGGCCTTAAACACGGTGGCCATGGCACCGGCACCGAGCTTGGAGATAATCTGGTAGCCGGGAATCTGTTGGAAGGTTTTCTGTTCTTCGACGGACGCTTTAACGCGGGCCAGCTGGGTTTGCGTGACGTAGCCATTAGCCACGAGAATATCGGTCAGGGAGCGATGACTTTCCTGCCGCTCGAGTTCCGCCTGCAGTGACAGACAATCCCCAAGCTCTTCCTGCGTGCAGAACCCCTGATCAACGATGAATTTGCCCAGCGTGGTCTCGGTTTTGCTGGCGACATTATTGGGGTTGGTCATAGCGTTACACTCAATTTTCAGCTTCGGAGGCAGTCTTATAACGGTATGACCGCCACCGGAGGCAATTCTTTAAATTCGATCGGCACAGAAGCCGGGAAACTGTTCAGAACCGATATTGTCCGGGTATGACCGCTAATTGGCAAGCTCCCAGCACCTGTTCCATTTTTTATACGCTTCCGCAGAACCTGCAGTGCGATATTCCAGCGTTCGGCTCTCCGGATACAACCGTTGGATTACTGGCCATATTATCGGCATAGCGCTAAGGAAAGCATGAGTGTTAGATTAAGTCGGTGGTGCGCATCCAGGTAATAAATCGATCCAGCCCCTCACGCACCTGTATTTTCGGCGTATACCCCAACTCCCGCCCGGCCTTCGCGATATCCGCATAGGTAATGGAAGGTTCAGACAACGGAGCCGCCACAGAACGGCATTTCGCTTTCTTCCCCAGGATCTCTTCCAAAGTCCGGACAAATTCCAAATTCTCTACCGGTTGGCCGCAGCCAAGATTATAAACCCGGTAGCCGTTACCGCTGTCCAAGGCTGCCATAAAGCCGTCCAGAATATCATCAATATAAGTCCAGTCCCGCTTAAGGTGCCCGGCTCCAAACAACGTGAGTTCCTCATCCGCCATGATCTGCCGCGCCCAGTGCCACGGCATCATGTCGGGCCGGCCATGCGGACCGTACACATTAAAAAATCGCAGAATCGTGACCGGCAGATTCCAGACGTGATGATGACTGTGCGCGAAAAGTTCCATCGCCCGCTTGCTGGCCGGATACGGTGCCAGAGGGCGATCGGCCGCGGCAGTTTCCGGAAACGGCACCGGCGTGGACTGGCCGTACACCGAGCCTGTGGACGCCAGCAGGCAGTGCGGCTTGCCGATTTGCCGCGCCGCATCCAGCAGATTCAGCGTGCCCTGCACGTTTACCGCCGCGTAAATCAGCGGGTTAGCCACGCTGTATCGCACGGAGGCCATGGCTCCAATATGGGCAATGGCCTGGGGCTGGTGCTGCTGACACATTTTCAGCAGTAAATCCGCGTCCCGCAGATCCCCTTCGATAAAGGTAAAGGACCCATTGGCCGCTAAATCCGCCAAATTCCGTCGTTTATGTTCCAGCGGGTAATAATCGCTTA